>NZ_JBVHLF010000084.1:0-28673 GCF_055559155.1 Kitasatospora sp. NPDC024654 | reverse complement strand
TGCGTCGTCAGGAGGGTGGTCTGGAGCGGCTCTTCGCTTCCCTGGCCGAGGCCTGGGTGCGCGGCGTCCCGGTCGACTGGCAGTCCTTCCTGACCCACGAGGGCACTCGCCGGGTGGACCTCCCCACCTACGCCTTCCACCGCCGGCGCTACTGGGTCGAACCGGCCGTGACGACCGGCGCGGCCGACGTCGCCTCGGCCGGCCTGGCCTCCGCCGAGCACCCGCTGCTGGGCGCGGCCGTCGAACTCCCCGACTCCGACGGGTTCCTGTTCACCGGCCGGCTCGCGCTGCGCACCCACCCCTGGCTGGCGGACCACGCGGTGGGCGACACCGTGCTGCTGCCGGGGACCGCGTTCGTCGAACTCGCCGTCCGGGCCGGCGACCAGGTGGGGTGCGGCCTGGTCGAGGAACTCACCCTGGAGGTACCGCTGGTACTGCCCGAGGAGGGTGCGCTCCAGCTGCGGCTGGTCGTCGGTGACCCGGACGGCTCGGGCCGCCGGTCGCTGAGCCTGTACGCGCGTCCCGACGAGGCGCCGACGGGCGAGCCCTGGACCCGGCACGCCAGCGGCACCCTGGCCGCCACCGCGACGTCCACCGTCCCCGTCGCGCCGCTCGACCCGACCTCCTGGCCGCCGGCCGGCGCCGTCGAGCTGCCGGTCGAGGGCCACTACGAGCGGCTGGCACTGGCGGGCCTGTCGTACGGGCCGGCGTTCCAGGGCCTGCACAGGGCCTGGCAGCTCGGCGAGGCGGTCTACGCCGAGGTCCGGCTGCCGGAGGAGCAGCAGGCCGAGGCGGGCCACTACGGCCTGCACCCGGCGCTGCTGGACGCCGCCCTGCAGGCCCTGGCCCTCGCCCCCGCCGAGGAGCCGGCCACCGAGGTCGAGCCGCAGGGCCGTCGCCCGTTCGCCTGGAGCGGTTTCACCCTGCACGCCGCCTGCGCCTCCGCGCTGCGGGTGCGGCTCACCCCGACCGGGCCGGACGCGGTCTCGCTGACCGTGGCCGACAGTGCGGGCGCGCCCGTCGCCTCGGTGCACTCCCTGGTGCTGCGTCCCGTCTCGGCCGAGCAGTTCAGCCGGGGCTCGGCGCCCGGTCAGCACGACGCGCTGTTCCGCGTGGACTGGATGCCACTGCCGTCGGCCTCGCCCACGTCGAACGGCTCGAACTGGGCCGTGCTCGGCGCCGATCACCTCAAGGTCGGCCCGGCGCTCGAACTGGCGGGCGCGGAGACCGAGTTCTACGCAGACCTGGCCGCGCTCAGTGCCGCGGTGGCCGCCGGCCGGCCCATGCCGGACGCCGTCCTGGCGGCCTGCGCGGTGGAGCCGGCGGGCGGCGGCCTGGCGGCCGACGTCCACGCGGCGACGCATCGCGCCCTCGCCCTGGTGCAGGGCTGGCTCGCCGACGACCGGCTCGAATCGTCCCGCCTGGTCCTGGTGACCAGTGGCGCCGTGGCCGCCGGACCCGGCGACCAGGAGATCGACCTGGTCCACGCCCCGATCTGGGGGCTGGTGCGCGCCGCCCGGATCGAGAACGAGGACCGCCTGGTGTTGGTGGACCTGGACGACGACGAGGAGTCCCGCCGGCTGCTGCCGGCCGCGATCGCCTCCGGCGAGGGCGAGTTCGCGCTGCGCGCGGGCACCGTGCACGTGCCACGGCTGGCCCGGGTCGCCCGGCTCACCGAGGACGACGCATCGGCAGGACCGGCGCCCTCCCGGGCCTGGGACCCCGAGGGAACCGTCCTGATCACCGGTGCCACCGGCGGCCTCGGCGCGCTGCTCGCCCGCCACCTGGTGACCGAACGCGGCGTCCGTCACCTGCTGTTGACCAGCCGGCGTGGCCAGGACGCGCCCGGCGCGGCCGAACTGGTGGACGCGATCCGTGAGTTGGGCGCCGAGGTGGAGCTGGCGGCCTGCGACGTGGCCGACCGCGACGCGCTGGCCGCCCTGCTGGCCCAGCTGCCCGCCGAGCACCCGCTGACCGCCGTGGTGCACACCGCCGCCGTGCTGGACGACGGCGTGATCGGTGCGCTCACCCCCGAGCGGGTCGACCGGGTGCTGTGCCCCAAGGTGGACGCGGCGGTGAACCTGCACGAACTCACCGCACACCTGGACCTGGCCGCCTTCGTGCTCTTCTCGGCCGCCGCCGGCACGCTGGGCGGTGCGGGGCTGGGCAGTTACGGCGCGGCCAACGTCTTCCTGGACGCGCTCGCCCGCCACCGCCGTGCCCGCGGCCTGACCGCGGTCTCCCTCGTCTGGGGCCTGTGGGCCGAACGCCGGGGCATGGCAGGCCGGTTGAGCGAGGTGGACCTGGCCAGGTCGGCGCGCGGCGGGGTGCTCCCGATGACCGCCGAGCAGGGACTGGCGCTCTTCGACGCCGCGCTCACGGTGGTGGACGAACCGGTGCTGGTGCCGATGCACCTGGACCTGAAGGCGCTGCGCGCGCTGGCGGCCGTTCCCGACGCCCTGCCCGCGCCCTTCCGGGGCCTGGTGCGGACGCCGGTCCGTCGGGTGGTGCTGACGACCCCCGCCGGCGAGCCCGAAACGGTCGGCCTGGCCCAGAAGCTGGCCGGCCTGTCGGCGGCCGAGCAGCAGCGGCAGGTGCTCGACCTGGTGCGCGACCACGTGGTCGCCGTGCTCGGCTACACCTCGGTGGAGCTGGTCGGCGCCGGGCAGGCCTTCCGCGAGCTGGGCTTCGACTCGCTGACCGCCGTCGAACTCCGGAACCGGCTGAACGAGGCCACCGGGCTGCGGCTGCCCGCGACCCTGGTCTTCGACCACCCGACGCCCGCCCTGCTGGCCGAGTACCTGCTGGCCGAGGTCGCCCCCGACAGTCGGCCGGCGGCTCCCCAACTGATCGAGGAACTCGACCGGTTGGAGGCCGTGCTCGCCTCGCTCAGCGTGGACGACCACGCCGCCGTCGCGCCCGACGAAGCCGCCCACGCGCAGATCGCGGTCCGCCTGCAGACCCTGCTGGCGAGCTGGAACGCGGTCCGCGGCGCCGAAGAGAGCGCGGACGCGGCGAGCATCGACGACGCGACCGACGACGAGATCTTCGACTACATCGACAAGAGGTTCGGCAGGGGCTGAGCGCAGCCACCGCACACCGTCCTCCACCACCCCGCCAGCCTTCACCCCGACGATCCGAATGGGCAGCGCTCCGATGGCCAATGAAGACAAGCTCCGCGAATACCTCAAGCGCGTGCTGAAGGACCTCGACGAGGCCCACGCACAGCTGCGTGACCTGGACGAGAAGGCCCGCGAGCCGATCGCGATCGTCGCGATGAGCTGCCGCTTCCCCGGCGGGGTGCGGAGCCCGGAGGAGCTGTGGCAGCTGGTGTCCACCGGCGGCGACGCGATCTCCGGCTTCCCGACCGACCGCGGCTGGGACGTCGAGGGGCTGTACGACCCGGACCCGGACGCCCAGGGCGCCTCCTACACCCGTGAGGGCGGCTTCCTGGCGGGGGCGGACAGGTTCGACGCCGCGCTGTTCGGCATCGCGCCGCGCGAGGCGCTGTCCATGGACCCGCAGCAGCGGCTGCTGCTGGAGACCTCCTGGGAGCTGTTCGAGCGGGCGGGCATCGACCCGCTGACCCTGCGCGGCAGTCGGACCGGCGTCTTCGTCGGCACCAACGGGCAGGACTACGTCCCGGTGCTGATGCGCTCGGCCGAGAGCTTCGAGGGCCACCTGGGCACCGGCAACACCGCGAGTGTGATGTCCGGCCGGCTCTCCTACACCTACGGCCTGGAGGGGCCGGCGGTCACCGTGGACACCGCCTGCTCGGCCTCGCTGGTCTCCCTGCACCTCGCGGTGCAGGCGCTGCGGACCGGCGAGTGCGCGCTCGCGCTGGCCGGTGGCGTCACGGTGATGCCCAACCCGGGGACCATCATCGAGTTCAGCCGCCAGCGCGGGCTGGCCGCCGACGGCCGCTGCAAGTCCTTCGCCGGTGCGGCCGACGGCACCAACATGGCCGAGGGCGTGGGCCTGCTGTTGGTCGAGCGGCTCTCCGACGCCCGCCGCAACGGGCACCCGGTGCTCGCCGTGGTCCAGGGCAGCGCGGTCAACCAGGACGGCGCCAGCAACGGTCTGACCGCCCCGAACGGCCCGTCCCAGCAGCGGGTGATCAAGCAGGCGCTGGCCAACGCCCGGCTGACCGCCGACCAGGTCGACGCGGTCGAGGGGCACGGCACCGGCACCACCCTGGGCGACCCGATCGAGGCCCAGGCGCTGCTGGCCACCTACGGCCGGCGCCGGCCCGAGGACCGGCCGGTGTGGCTGGGCTCGGTGAAGTCCAACATCGGGCACACCCAGGCGGCGGCCGGTGTCGCTGGTGTGATCAAGATGGTGATGGCGATCCGGCACGGTGTGCTCCCGCGGACCCTGCACGTGGACGAGCCCACCCCGCACGTGGACTGGTCGGCGGGTGCGGTGCGGCTGCTGACGGAGAACCAGGCGTGGCCGGAGACCGGCCGCCCGCGCCGGGCCGCGATCTCGTCCTTCGGCATCAGCGGCACCAACGCCCACGCGGTGCTGGAGCAGGCTCCGGAGGTCGTGGCGGAGGAGGTCGCCGCCGGGGTGACGGTGGTGCCACCGGTGCTGCCGGTGGTGCTGACGGCGAAGAACGACGCCGCGTTGCGGGCCCAGGCCGAGCGGCTGCGGTCCTTCGCCGACGATGTCGAACTCGTGGACCTCGCCCACTCGTTGGCGACGAGCCGAGCGGCGCTGGAGTGCCGCGCGGTGGTGGTGGCCGCCGACCGTGCCGAACTCGCGCGCGGCCTGGACGCGTTGGCCTCGGGTGAGCCCGCCGCCCAGCTGGTGCGGGGGACGGCGGCGGAGGGCAAGCTCGCCTTCCTCTTCACCGGTCAGGGCAGCCAACGCGCCGGCATGGGAGCCGGGTTGTACGAGACCCACCCGGTGTTCGCCGAGGCCTTCGACGCGGTCTGCGCGGAGCTGGACCGGCACCTGGACCGGCCGCTGAAGGACGTCGTCTTCACGGGTGAGCGGCTCGACGAGACCGGCTACACCCAGCCCGCGCTCTTCGCGGTCGAGGTGGCGCTGTTCCGGCTCGTCGAGTCCTGGGGCCTGCGGCCGGACTTCCTGGCCGGGCACTCGATCGGTGAGCTGGCCGCCGCGCACGTCGCGGGCGTGCTCTCGCTGCCGGACGCGGCCACGCTGGTCGCGGCGCGCGGGCGGCTGATGCAGCGACTGCCCGCCGGTGGCGCGATGGTGGCCGTCCAGGCGACCCAGGACGAGGTGCTGCCGCTGCTGGTCGGCCGCGTGGACGAGTTGGACATCGCCGCCGTCAACGGCCTGACCTCGATGGTGATTTCCGGCGCCGAGGACGCCGTGCTGGAGGTGGCCGAGAAGCTGGCCGCCGATGGCTGCAAGACCAAGCGGCTGACCGTCAGCCATGCCTTCCACTCGCCGCTGATGGACCCGATGCTGGCCGAGTTCCGCACGGTCGCCGAGGGCCTGACCTACCAGGCTCCCCGGATCCCGATCGTCTCCACCCTCGACCGGTCCGCCGACCCGACCACCCCCGACTACTGGGTCCGCCACGTCCGCGAGGCCGTCCACTTCTCCGATGCCATGCGGATCCTGGAGCGCGAGGGCGTCCGCACCTTCCTGGAGCTCGGCCCCGACGGCACCCTCACCACACTCGGCCAGGACTGCGTCGGCGATGCCGTCTTCACCCCCGTGCTGCGCCGCGACCGCGCGGAGGCGGAGACGTTCACCAGCGCGCTCGCCCAGCTGCACGTGCGCGGGGTCGGGCTCGACTGGCCGGCGGTCTTCGCCGGTACCGGCGCCCGCCGGATCGACCTGCCCACCTACCCCTTCCAGCAGCGCCGTTACTGGCCGGAGCCGGCCGAGGACGCCCCGGCGACCGCGCACGCGGCCGCCGTGGACGAGCGGTTCTGGGCGGCCGTCGAGCGCGAGGACCTGGACGCGCTGACCGCGACGCTGGGCCTCGACGGCGACCAGCCGCTCAGCTCGGCGTTGCCCGCCATGTCCGCCTGGTTCCAGCGCCAGCGGGAGGAGCGGCTGAGCGCGACGCCGGCGGCCATCGCCGACGAGGGCGTCATCGAGGCCGAGGTCCCGCTGCCCGTCCGGCTGACGAGGCTCTCCCCGGCCGAGCGCGACAGCGTGCTCCTCGCCCTGGTCCGGAGCAGGGCGGCGATCGTCCTGGGTTACCCGGGACCCGAGGAGATTCCGCCGGCGCAGGCGTTCAAGGATCTGGGTGTCGACTCCCTGATGGCGGTCATGCTGCGCAACGGCCTGGCCGAGGCGACCGGTCTGTCGCTGCCCGCCTCCCTGGTCTTCGACCAGCCGACGCCGGCGCTGCTCGCGGCCCACCTGCGCGAGCAGCTGTTCGCCGACGGTACGAACTCGGCCACCGCGGTGACCGAGGAACTCGACCGGCTGGAGGCCGCGTTGGCCGCGACGACCCCCGACGGCGTCACCCGTGCCCGCATCCAGATGCGCCTGCAAGCCCTGGCCGCCCGCTGGGGCGAGTCCCAGCAGCCGGCGTCCGCGGGCGCCCCCGACACCTCCGACAACCTGGTGGACGTCGACGACCTCGACGCGGCCTCCGACGAGGAGCTCTTCGCCTTCATCGACGACAGCCTCACCTGACCCAGCCCGGCCGGCCGCCCCCGGCGGCCGGCCCGTCACCCACCGCCTCCGTGATCCCCGGCCCGCCTCCGGTCACGACCAGGGTGCCCGCCCTTTCACCTCATACCGCGGCCGGCAGCCTCCGGGCGATCGCCGCGGCGGCCTCGTCGCCGTACGAGCCGCGCAGCCGCTCCAGCAGGTCGGCCGGATCGAGTCGGTACTCCTGGGTCCCCACCACCTCGAGGGCCAGGGTCGCCAGCACGCTGCCCAGTTGGGCGCAGCCGCGTTCGTCGAGGTCCCAGGAGAGCCCCGCCAGGTAGCCGGCCCGGAACGCGTCACCGACACCGGTCGGGTCGGCGACGGCGCGCGCGGTGACGGCGGGCACCGCGACGGGCGGACGATCCCGGTGCTCGATCGTCGAACCCCCGGCTCCCCGGGTGATCACCCAGTGGCCGACGCGTTCGAGCACCTCTCGCGGTGTCCAGCCGGACTTCTGGGTCAGCAGGGACGCCTCGTACTCGTTGGTGAACAGGTACCTGGCGCCGTCGACCAGGCTGCGCGCCATCTCGCGGTCGGCGCGGGCGAGTTGCTGGGACGGGTCGGCGAGGAACGGATACCCCATGGCCCGGCACTCGTCGGTGTGCCGCAGCATCGCCTCCGGGTCGTTGGGGCCGATGACGACCATGCCGACGCCGCCCACCCGCTCGGCGACCGGCGCCAGCTCGATCTCGCGGGCCTCCGCCATGGCGCCGGTGTAGAAGGACGCGAGCTGGTTCTGCGCCTCGTCCGTGGTGCAGACGAACCTGGCCGTGTGCTTCGACGTCGAGATCCGGACGGATTCGGTGTCGACGCCGTGCCGTCGCAGCCACTCGCCGTAGTCGGCGAAGTCGTGTCCCGCGGCGCCGACCAGGTGCGGGGTGAGGCCGAGCAACCCCAACCCGAACGCGATGTTCGCCGCGACGCCACCGCGGCGGACCTCGAGCCCGTCGACCAGGAACGAGAGCGAGATCTTGTCGACCTGGTCGAGCAGGATGTGCTCGCTGAACTTGCCGGGGAAGCTCATCAGATGATCGGTGGCGATGGAGCCGGTCACTGCGATCCGCACGATACTTCTCGTCTCCTGTCGGGCTGGGACGCGGGGCACCGGGGGTCGCCCGGGTCACGCTGGTCCGCGCCATGTCATCGGCACACACGCTACCGTGCGTTCCGCGGCGGCTCCGGGTGGTTCGGGTTTTACCGTCACCGGATTGACGGCGCATCAGGTGATCCGACGGGCCGTCAATCCCGAACTACGGGCGGACCTGACGCCCGTCACCCACGCCTCGCTCCGGGACAACCGCCCCGACCCGCTGCCCGCCGACCGAACGGTGGACCAACGGCCGGTGGAGACGTACGGCCAGAACTCCGGGTTCATCCTGGCCACCCTCGCCGGTGCGCCCGCCTGACGGCGCCACCGCCTGTCCGCTGATCTCCGTGCCTCCGGCGCTGTTCGTGGTCACCCGGACCGGGGGCGCGATCGTCCGGCCGGCCCCTCCCCGGCGGGAACGGCCGGGCGCCCCGTTCCGGTTCGACTCCGCCCCACCTCGCCGCGTCGGCCACGCCGCCGCCCACCTGCGGGTCCGGCCCTTGGTGGCCGGGTCAAGTTGACGCAAGGGGCACTCCAGCGCACTGTCAAACATCCCGCAAGAGGGCCGTGACACGTTGTGGTGAGACCTTGACGGGAACACCACAGCCCGCTCGGTCGCGCACGCCGCACTGTCCGGCGGCGTCCCGTTCTCATCCCTGGAGCGTGCATGCCCCTCGCACCGTCCTCCCCTCTCCTCGAGCTTCCCGCCGAGCGGCAGTCGGTCCAGGTGTCCGTGCACGCGCCGGATGCCATCACCCGTGCCGGACTGCTCAGCGGCAACGACGGCACGCTCCACCAGCGGGTGTCCGCGCGGTGAGCACCGAGACCGCGCCGCGCGGGCTGGCGCGCCTGGTGTGGCCGGGCGTGCCGCACGCCCCGGCGGTGGTGGTCAAGCTCGGCGGCAGCGCGCTGGCGGGGGAGGCCGTCCGGCAGACCTTCGCCCGGGACGTCGTCGCGCTGCGCCACGCCGGTTTCAGCCCCGTCGTGGTGCACGGCGGGGGACCGCAGATCGACGCGCACCTCGACCGGCTGGGGCTCGCCGCCACCTTCACGGCGGGCCTGCGGGTGACCACCGAGCAGATGATGGCCGACGTCAGGATGGTGCTGGCCGGCCAGGTCCAGCGCGACCTGGTCGGGTTGCTCAACCGGCACGGTCCGCTGGCGGTCGGCCTGACCGGCGAGGACGCCCGGATCATGACGGCGGTCCGGCGTCCGGCGGTGGTGGACGGCCGGCCGGTGGACATCGGCCTGGTGGGCGAGGTGACCGAGGTCGACACCGGGCTGCTGCGCGCGCTGCTGGCCGACGGCCGGATCCCGGTGGTCTCCAGCATCGCGCGCGGCGCCGGTGGCGGTGTCTACAACGTCAACGCGGACACCGCGGCCGCCGCGCTGGCCGGGGCGCTCGGCGCGGTGGCCCTGGTGCTGATGACCGACGTCGAGGGCCTCTACCTGGACTGGCCCACCCGCTCGCGGCTGGTCGACCGGCTCACCGCGGAGGAGGCGGAGGAACTGCTGCCCGAGATCGGCGGCAGCATGGTGCCCAAGCTGGAGGCATGCGTGCGGGCCGTGCGCGCGGGCGTGACCCAGGCGCACATCATCGACGGTCGCTCGTCGCACGCGCTGCTGCGCCTCCTGCACGCCGGCGTCGGCGGCACGACGGTCAGCCGCTCGCCGGGGCAGCTGGGTCCTCCAGCGGCCCCGAGGTGGCGCTGAGGTACGCCGGGCGGGCTGCCGCTGCCCGGCGCGCTCTCCGGGTGCCACCGTCCGGCTGGACGCCGATCGGCTCCCGCTCGCAGCCGGCCACAGCCGGCCACCGCGCTCCGTGGTGCGGCGGTGACGGTCTCCTGGCCGACCGGCTCGGCGGGCGGCCCGTGGGCGGCCCGCGGACGGCCGCCCGCACCCCGGCCCGCGCCGCCTCGGCCGCCCCCGCGGCGCGCCGGACCGCCGGTGGCCGAGGCCCACGGTCGGGCCGCCCGCTGCTCGCGGAGAGCGGGCGGCCCGTTCAGAGGATCGCGAGCGGATTGACCGGGGAGCCGGTGCCGCCGGGGATGTTCAGCGGCGCGGCGACGAGGAGGAACTCCCAGCGCGAGGCCCGCGCACAGGCCTCGGCCAGCGCCTCCAGGTCCAGGTTGTCGAGCAGCGGCAGCCCCAGCGCGGCGATCGCCAGCACGTGGATCGGCGAGTGGACGCCCGGCACCGGGCTCGGGCGCACGTCGCTGTCGCCGTCGCTGCCCAGCGCCGAGCAGGCCGAGTCGCGCAGCACGGGCATCGCGCCAGGGTGCAGCCCCGCGCTCAGCTCGTCCGGGTCCCAGGCACCCAGCTGCCGCCGCCGGGCCA
The DNA here is from genome assembly GCF_055559155.1 of Kitasatospora sp. NPDC024654. NCBI lineage: Bacteria > Bacillati > Actinomycetota > Actinomycetes > Kitasatosporales > Streptomycetaceae > Kitasatospora > Kitasatospora sp. NPDC024654. Next base: position 18,604 of record NZ_JBVHLF010000084.1, on the reverse strand, counting down.
GGTGGCCGGTGCGCAGCAGGACGACGTCCCCGGGCGCGAGCGGGCTGCCCTGCTCCTCGGCGCAGCGGACCAGCTCGGGGCCGTCGACCGCCTCGCCCGGCTCCAGCCAGGCCCGGCCGCGCAGGCGCGCCAGGTCCAGCAGGACGCCCCGCCCGACCAGCCCGGGCAGCAGCTCGGTCACCGCGCCGTGCTCGGCGCCCCGTGCCGAGACCGCCGCCCGGGCCGGTACCCCCGGGAAGAGCAGGCCGCGGTAGGCGATGTGGCAGAGCGCGTCCAGGTGCGTCTGCGACTTGCCGTGGTAGTCGGTCCCGATGAAGTCCTTGTGCGCGGTCGGCTCGGCGTCCGTGCCCTCGCCGAGCCCGGTCATCCGGTGCAGCGCCGGCTTGCGGTTGTCGGGGCCCGGGACGGTGTCCCAGGGGCGTCCCAGCGCGACCACCTCACCCGTGCGGACGAGCCCGGCCGCCGCCACCAGCCGCGCCCCCGCGACCGGATCGGGGCGGCGATCGCGGCGCAGCCGGTCGAACAGCGCGTCGAACTCCACACGGCTCATCGCCGGTCCGTTGCTGGGCGAACCGCTCATCGCGCTCCTCGCCGGCGGTCCGATCGGCGCGGCCTGACCGGGGTGATGTCGGCTATTGGGTGGTAAGAACCGCTTGGTGAGCTAGGTCCTAGTATGGCTTCAGGGGTGCAGCCCGCGGAGTGTGAGTGCTGTGGCGATCGTGACAGGTGCCGGTGAGTCGGGCGTGGGCCCCGAACGGGTCCGTGAGCGGTTCCTGCACGGTGAGACGGTCGAGGCGGGCGTCCGCGGTCTGATCCTGAGTTCCTGGCGGCGCTGCATGCTGCTGGGGCTCTCACCCGACCAGGTCGAGCTGCCCTACCGACCGGATCTCGACCTGGACGGCCGCCTGGTCCGCGCGGCCGGGCCCGTGCTGGACCGGCTGGAGTCCCGGTTCGCCGGCAGCCGGATGAACGTGGCCCTCGCGGACGGTGACGGGGCGGTGCTGCAGCGCCGTTTCGGTGACGCGGCCATGGTCAGGTCGCTCGCCGCGATCCAGAGCGTCCCGGGGTTCGTCTTCGCCGAGCGGTTCGGGGGGACCAACGGCATCGGTCTGGCGCTCGCCGAGCGGCGGCTCTGCCACGTCTACGGCGCCGAACACTTCGCCGAGCGCTCGGTGACCAACGCCTGCTCGGCGGTTCCGGTGCGCGATCCGCTCAGCGGGCGGATCGAGGGTGTCCTCTGTTTCGGCTATCCGCGCAGCTACGCGCACGCCCAGCTGGACACCATGCTCGGCAAGGCCGCCGCCGCCGTCGAGCGGCGGCTGCTGGAGGAGAGCTCGGCGCGCGAGCGCGCGCTGCTGCGGGCCTACCTCGACTCCCGGCCCCGCGCGGAGATCGCCGAGGCCAACGGGGACGGGCGGCTGATCTGGGTGGACGAGCTGACCCGGAGCGGACTGGACTGGCGTGACCAGCTGCACCTCAAGGAGCGGGCCACCGAGCTGATCGCCTCGGGCCAGCGGGCGGCCGTCGAGGTGACCCTCTCCCACGGCCGGCGGATCACCCTGCTGAGCCGGCCGATGACCAGCCCGTCCGGGGTCGCGGGGGTCGCCGTCGAGGCGGTCCTGCGCAGCGACGCGCCGCCCCGGCAGGTCGTCGCCCCCAACCCCACCGGCGAGCCGCCCGGCCGCCGGGCGCCCGCCGCGACCCCCGGTCTGCTGTTGGTGGGCGAGCCGGGGGTCGGGACCTACGCCGTCGCCGCCCGCCGCCGCCTGGAGCTGCTGTCCGAGGCCAGCACCTCCATCGGCACCACCCTGGACGTCGGCCGCACCGCCCGGGAGCTCGCCGAGATGGCCGTCCCCCGGCTGGCGGACTTCGTCACCATCGACCTGCCCGGAGCGGTGCTGCGCGGCGAGGAGCCCGCCGACCCCGGTAGCGACCTGCACCGCACGGTGGTCCACGGCATCCGCGACGAGCGCGCCTTCTACCCCGTCGGTCAGCGGGTCGACCTGCTGCCCACCACGCCCCAGCTCCGCTGCCTGGCCACCGGGCAGGCGGTGCTGGAACCCGACCTGAAGGCCGCCGCCGGGTGGCTCGCCCAGGATCCCGAGCGGAGCGCGCTCCTGGTCGCGCACAACGTCCACTCGTTGATCACCGTCCCGCTGCTGGCCCGCGGCGTCGTGCTGGGCATCGCCAGCTTCTACCGCTCGCAGGACCCCGCCCCCTTCGGGGACGACGACCGCTCGCTCGCCCAGGAGCTGGCCACCCGCGCCGCCATCTGCATCGACAACGCCCGCCGGTACACCCGCGAACACACCATGGTGCTGGCGTTGCAGCGCAGCCTGCTGCCGCGCGGCCTGCCCGAGCAGAACGCCGTCGAGGTCGCCCACCGCTACCTGCCCGCCGAGTCCGGGGTGGGCGGCGACTGGTTCGACGTCATCCCGCTGTCGGGCGCCCGGGTCGCCCTGGTGGTCGGCGACGTGGTCGGCCACGGCCTGCACGCCGCCGCCACCATGGGCCGACTGCGCACCGCCGTGCACAACTTCTGCGAGCTGGACCTCGCCCCCGACGAACTCCTCACCCACCTGGACAACCTGGTGGGGCGTCTGGACCGCGAGGGCGGCGGCGACGAGCCCACCTCCGGCATCATCGGCGCCACCTGCCTGTACGCCGTCTACGACCCGACCTCGCAACGCTGCACCGTGGCCCGCGCCGGCCACCCGCCCCCTGCGGTGGTCCACCCCGACGGCGAGGTGACCTTCCCCGACCTGCCCGCCGGCCCGCCGCTGGGCCTCGGCGGCCTCCCGTTCGAATGCGCCGAGCTGTACCTCCCCGCTGGCAGCCAGCTGTTCCTCTACTCCGACGGGCTGATCAACGACCACCACCGCGACGTCGACACCGTGCTCGCCCAGCTGCGCCGCGCCCTGGCCCACCCGGACCGTTCACCCGAGGAAACCTGCCGCGCGGTGCTGGCGGCCGTCGTGCCCGCGCACCCCGTGGACGACGTCACGCTGCTCGCCGCCCGCACCCGCGCCCTGGACCCCGACCGGATCGCCGTCCGGGACCTGCCGGCCGACCCGGCCCAGGTCTGCGAGGTGCGGGCCGCCGCCACCCGCCAGCTGAGCGCCTGGGGGCTGGACGAGGTCGCCTTCGCGGTCGAACTGCTGCTCAGCGAGCTGGTCACCAACGCCATCCGGTACGGCACCGAGCCCATCCAGGTCCGCCTGATCCACGACCGCACCCTGATCTGCGAGGTCGCCGACGCCAGCAGCACCGCCCCGCACCTGCGTCGCGCGACCACCACCGACGAGGGCGGCCGCGGCCTGTTCCTGGTCGCCCAGCTCGCCCAGGCGTGGGGAACCCGCTACACCGCGCGCGGCAAGGTGATCTGGGCCGAGTGCGCCCTGGAGCCGCCCGGCGCCCTGCCCGGCACGTCCGCGGGCTTCCCGGTGGAGATCCCGGTCATCGAATGACCCGACCCCGGTCGCGCGGCGGACCCATGGCGTGTCAGCGGCCCGGCCGCCGGGGCCCAGCTGGTAGGAACGGCGAAGTACTCGGCGGCCGAGCCTGGAGGGAAGGTCGATGCGCGACGCTCCCGACACCTCGGCCGGCGCTCCCCTGGTCCGCGTCCGCGGGCTCAGCAAGCGGTTCGGCGGCACCACCGCGCTGGCCGGGGTCGACCTCGACGTCCACCGCGGCAGCGTGCTCGCCCTGCTCGGCCCGAACGGCGCCGGGAAGTCCACCCTGATCAAGACACTCGCCGGGGTCCAGCACGCCGACGCGGGGGAGGTGACGGTGGCCGGGCACCCGCTCGGCACCGAAGCCGCCACCCGGACCATGGCCTTCATCCACCAGGACCTCGGCCTCGTCGAGTGGATGACGGTCGCCGAGAACATCTCCCTGGTCACCGGCTACCCGCGCCGGCGCGGGCTGATCTCCTGGCGGCGGGCCCGGGAGCGCTGTGCCGAGGCCCTCGGCACGGTCGCCGGCCACCTCGACCCCGACGCGCGGGTCGCCGACCTCGCGCCCGCCGAACGCTCGCTGGTCGCCATCGCCCGCGCGCTGGCGACCCGGGCGGAGCTGATCGTCCTGGACGAGCCGACCGCCAGCCTTCCCGCGGCGGACTGCGCCCGGCTCTTCGACGTGCTGCACGCCCTGCGCGACCGGGGGCACGGCATCGTCTTCGTCACCCACCGGCTCGACGAGGTGTACCGGGTGGCCGACAGCTTCGCCGTGCTGCGCGACGGCCGGCTGATCAGCTCCGGCCCGCTCGCCGGTCACCGCATCGGGCACCTGGTGCGCGACATCGTGGGCCGCGAACCGGTCGCCCGCCCCGGCGGACGACTGCCGCACGGTCCGGTCGTGCTGAGCCTGGACGGCCTGCGGACCGGGAACGCCGGACCGGTGAGCCTGGAGCTGCGGGCCGGCGAGCTCCTCGGCACGGTGGGCCTCACCGGCGCCGGCCACCTCGACCTGGGCCGCGCGCTCGCCGGCGCCCGGCCGATCCTGGCCGGTCGGGCCCGGCTCGACGGCCGCCCGTACGCCCCGCGCACGGTCGCCGCGGCCGTCCGCTCCGGTGTCGGCTTCGTCACCGGCAACCGTCAGCAGGAGGGCTGCGCGGACGGACTGACGGTCCGCGAGAACATCCTGGCGAATCCCCGGGCGGGCCACTGGATCAGCCCCCGGCGCGAGCGCGCCGAGGCCGCCGCCCTGATCGAGCGGTTCGGGGTGCGTCCCCGGGACGGCGAGGCGCCGATCGCCACCCTGTCCGGCGGCAACCAGCAGAAGGTCCTGGTCGGGCGGGGGCTCCGGGCGAGCGGGCGGCTGCTGGTCCTGGAGGAGCCGACCGCCGGCGTGGACGTCGGTGCCAAGGCCGAGGTCCACCGCCTGCTCGACGAGGCTCTCGGCGCCGGCCTCGCGGTCCTGCTCAGCTCCACCGACTTCGAGGAGGTCGCCACCGTGTGCCACCGCGCCCTGGTGTTCGTCCGCGGCACGGTGACCGCCGAGCTGGCCGGCGCGGCCCTCACCGTCACCGAACTCACCCGCGCCGCGTCGGCGATGCCCCCCGTCACCGGAACCGCGACGGACCGATGACCGGTTCGCCCGCCCGCCGATCCCCGCGCGGCCACCACCTGATCGGTGTCTACGGCCTGCCCGCCCTCGCCGCCCTGCTGTTCCTGATCTTCTCCGTCACCCTGCCGGACACCTTTCCCACCCTCGACAACATCTCCGCGATCCTGTCCAACCAGTCGATCCCCGCACTCCTCGCGCTGGGCGCCACGCTCCCGATCGTCACCGGCAAGTTCGACCTGTCCATCGGCTACGGCCTCGGTCTCGCCCACGTCATGACGCTGCAACTGATCGTCAACGGCGGCTGGCCCTGGCCGCTCGCCTGCCTGGTGGTGGTCGTCGGCGGGGCGGCCTTCGGGGCGCTCAACGGTCTGGTCGTCGAGTTCGGACAGATCGACTCCTTCATCGCCACCCTCGGCACCGGCAGCATCCTGTACGCCTTCACCGGCTGGATCACCGGCGGCGCCCGGATCGTCCCCGGTCCCGGCGGCCTGCCGGCGGCCTTCACCGACCTCTACGACTCCACTTTCCTCGGCCTGCCGGTCTCCGCCTCCTACGTGCTCGTGCTGGCCGCCGCCCTGTGGCTGCTGCTGGAACGACTGCCGCTCGGCCGGTGCCTGTACGTCATCGGCTCCAACGTCCGGGCCGCCGAACTCGTCGGCATCCCCACCCGCCGGTACAGCGTCTACGCCTTCGCCGGTTCGGGCCTGGTGGTCGGCTGCGCGGGCGTCCTGCTCGCCGCACAACAGCAGATCGGCAATCCGAGCGTGGGCCTGGAGTACCTGCTGCCCGCCTTCGTCGGAGCGCTGCTCGGCTCCACGGCGATCAGGCCCGGGCGGGCCAACGCGCTGGGCACCCTGGTCGCCGTCGCCGTGCTCGCCGTCGGTCTGGCCGGTATCGGCCAGCTCGGCGCCCAGTTCTGGGCGATCCCGCTGTTCAACGGTGCGGCCCTGCTGATCGCCGTGGGCCTGGCCGGCTACTCCGCGCGCCGCCGGCTGCGCGCCGGTGCCGCCCCCCGGGAGGTGCGATGAGTCGTGCCCTGGGGGTCGTGGCCCTGCTGGCGGCCGTGGTCGCCGTCGCCGGCTGCCAGCGCGGCGTGTCGACCGGCGGCGGCCCCTTTGCCGCCGGGCCGTCGGGTGCCGGTTGCCCGGCCACGCTCGCCAGGGCCAAGGCGGACACCCAGCGGGCGGAGCAGGCCGACAGCGCCTGGAGCGGCCCGACCACCGGGCCCCCGGCGGTCTCCCACCGGACCATCGTCTACGTCGCCGAGACCATGACCAACCCCGGCGTCGCGGGCGTCGCCAAGGGCGTCGGCGAGGCCGCGAAGGTGATCGGCTGGAACCTCCGGGTGATCGACGGTCAGGGCACGCCGGTCGGCATCCAGGCGGCCTTCGGCCAGGCGGTCGCCCTCCGGCCCGCGGGCATCGTGATCAGCGGCTTCGACCCCGCCCTGACCGCGCAACAGGTGGCGCTGGCCGGCGCGGCGCACATCCCGCTGATCGGCTGGCACGCGGTCGCCGCGCCCGGCCCGAGCAGCAGCCCGCCGCTCTTCAGCAACATCACCACCAACGTCGGGGACGTCGCGCGGATCAGCGCGGACTGGGTCATCGCGGAGTCCAACGGCAACGCCGGAGTCGTCCTCTTCAGCGATGACTCGATCCCGTTCGCCAAGAACAAGTCCGACCTGATCAGGAACCAGCTCGCCAGTTGCCCCGGCGTGAAGCTGCTGGCCTACGAGGACATCCCGATCCCGGACGCGAGCAGCCGCGTGCCCCAGGAGGTCTCCTCGCTCATCGCCCGCCTGCAGGGCCGGTGGACGTACTCCGTCGCCATCAACGACCTGTACTTCGCCGACGCCGCACCGGCCCTGCGCGCGGCCGGCCGGCAGGGCGACGGCGTCCCGTTCAACATCGGCGCGGGTGACGGCGATCCCTCGGCCTTCCAGCGCATCAACAGCGGGCAGTTCCAGGCCGCCACCGTTCCCGAGCCGCTCTCCGCGCAGGGCTGGCAGATCGTCGACGAGTTCAACCGGGCCTTCTCCGGCGCCCCCGCCAGCGGCTACGTCGCCCCGGTCCACGTCGCCACGGCCGCCAACAGCGCCGGCGCCACCGCCTGGAACCCCGTCGGCTACCGCGAGGGGTACCGGAGGATCTGGGGCCGTTGATCGCGTTCGTCGGCGATCCGGACCTCCTGCAGCAGCCCCCAGGTGAAGTCGGCGGTGCAGGGGCGCGGTACGCCGGCCGGGTCGGGGGCGGTGAAGTCGAGCTGCCACCGCGTCGGCGCGCTCCCCTCACGCGGCACGGCGGGCGGGAAGGCCGCGGCGACGTCCGAGACCACGCAGCTCCACGGGCGCAGGTCGGCGAGCGTCCGCAGGCTGGGCGGCGGGCTGTCGGCGGCACGCACCAGCCACTCGTTCCAGACCGGTTCGCCGGCCTCCGCCGGCCCGAGCAGCACCTCGAAGCGCAGCTCGGGCCAGAGCGGCAGCGTCCACTGCTGCGCCGTGCAGTCGAGGTCACCGATCCGGCGTGGGAGCACCGCCTCCGCGGCTCCGAGCACCGCGACGTAGCGGCGTGCCCCACGCGGGAACCGCGGCGAGCGGATCATCGCCTGCCACCGCTTGTTCGCCTCCCGCAACCGGGCCCGGGACGCCCCGAGCCGGCGCACCGCCTCCTCGACCAGCCCGGGCTGGAAGTCGGCCATCCGCCGCAGCAGCACAAGCTGGAAGTCGGTGGTAGCGAACCCGTGAACGGCCATCCGCCCAGGCTAGCCCCCGGGTGGTACGGAGTGGGCCAGAAGATCGGCTAGTATGGACGACATCACCTGCGCGGGTGGCGGAATAGGCAGACGCGCTGGATTCAGGTTCCAGTGCCCGAAAGGGTGTGGGGGTTCAACTCCCCCCTCGCGCACCACGGTCAAGCGACCCAATGTGGCCGGTCGAACCGACGGTATGTCGGTTTGACCGGCCGTTTTGCTGTCCGGGTATGCTTCCAGCCCCTCACTCGGTTGTCTGGGGCCGGTGGCTGGTCAGGTGAGGTTTGTGGGGTGGGGCGGGCCAGCCACGGGTGCGGTGGCCGTCGGGGGCGCTGCGCGGCGGCCGCCGCGTACGGGAGCGTGCTGCTCAGCCGAGGAAGTCGACGCGGTCGATCGGGCCGTCGCGCACCCGGTAGGCCACCAGGGTGCGGATCGGATCGTCGGCCACGCCGTGCGAGTTCGTGGTCGACCACCCAGTCGCCTTCGCTGAGCCGTCCCAGGATCTCGGCCCGGCAGCGGCCTTCGGCGAATTGCCCGGTGTAGTGGTCACGCAGGGCTTGACGGCCCTGCAGTTGGCTGCCGTCACGCCGCTGGACGACGACGTCCTCGGCCTAGGTGGCGGCGAAGGCGTCGATGTTGTGGCTGTTGTAGGCGGCGAGCTGCTGCTCGACGATCTGGCCCAGGACCCGCACGTGATGAGCATCGAACATTTCTCCCAGGGCTGCGACCTCGTCGTCACCGCGGCCTTCACCGACCTGGCGATGGTCTCCCGGTACACCACCGAACGGCTCGGCCGGCTCCCCGGGGTCGACGCCGTCCGTGTCCACCTGGCGACCGGCTTCTACGCCGAGGGGAAACGCTGGCGACTGGACTCACTGGACCCCGCCCAGCGCGTGGAGCTGCACGACGATCACCCGGTGGGCAACGGGCCACTGTCCGGGGTGCGAGCTGAAGTCCGGGAAGAAGACCGGGAGTTGCTCATGAGGCTGGGCGTCGACGGCCGCCTCGACCAAGCCGAGCTGGCCGCTGCCACCGGGCTCAGCCCATCCACGCTGCGCCGCCGCCTCGACCGGCTGGCCGCCTCTGACGCGATCCGCTTCCGCTGCGAGATCGCCGCCCGCGACGCCGGCCGGCCGGTCCTGGCGACCTTCCGGGCCGACCTTCCCCCGGACCGGCTCGACGAGGTCGGCCCCCAGCTCGCCAGGCTCCCCGAGGCCCGGCTGTGCGTGTCCGTCACTGGCGCGCACAACCTCATCCTCTCCGTCTGGCTGCGCTCCCTCGCCGACGGTCAGCGGCTGGAAGCCGCACTCGTCCGCAGGTTCCCCGGCCTGCGGGTGGCCGAGCGCCGCGTCTCGCTGCGCACGGTGAAGCGGATGGGCCGGATCCTGGACGCGGACGGACGCGCGGTCCGCGCCGTTCCGATGGACATCTGGCGAGACCCGGCCCCGGCCTCCTAACGGCCATTCAGACCAGCCGGTGCGTGGGAAACGATCTCGAACAGCATGGGAACACCCCTGCCTGGGAGAGGGCATAGGCCAAGGTCAGGAGATTCCGTCGGATGGCCACCACGAAGCACCTCTTTCGGCTGTCCGGCGCAGGACCTGCCGCCCCTTCACCGGGCTCCCGGTCACGGCCGGTACGGCGGGGAGGCGACCCGGAGCAGGCAACCCGTGCGGTCCGGGCCCGGTTGCCGGGGGAGCACGCGACAGGCGGGCACGCGGTGTGGTCGACCGGCTGCGGCGCCCCGGCGGGGCGGTCCGCGAGCTCACCGGCGTGGTGCGGCGCGGTCGTGGCGGGGGCGGGTTAGACATGGGTATGGCCCGAGACACCGGCCGCTCCTCCTGGCTGCCCTGGCGTCGATCGGGCGGCCGCGGTGAGCGGCGACCGTCACGCTCCGCCCCGCGCCCGGTGGCGAGCGTGCGCAGTGTCGCCGGCCAGATGCTCCTGGTGCAGGTGCTGATCGTGCTGCTGCTGGTGGTGGCCGCGGTGGCCACGCTGGTGCTCCAGGCGCGGGCCGACCGGTTCGACGCGGCGCGCGGCCGTTCGCTGGCCGCCGCCGGGGCCTTCGCGCACGCGCCGGGCCTGGTGGCCGCACTGCGCGGCCCGGACCCGACCGCGGTGCTCCAGCCGCTGACCGAGGCCGCCCGCCAGGAGGGCGGGGTCGACTTCGTCGTGGTGGCCAACCCGGACGGCATCCGCTACACCAATCCCACCCCGGAGCTGATCGGGAAGCCGTTCGTCGGGACGATCGGCCCGTCCCTGCGGGGCCGGGTCACCATCGAGAGCATCCAGGGCCCGCTCGGTGAGGATGTCCAGGCCGTCGTCCCGGTGCGGGACCCGAGCGGCTCGGTGCTCGGCCTGGTGGCGGCCGGACTCGAGGTGAGCGAGGTGAGCAGCGCGGTCGACCGTCAGTTGCCGTTGCTGCTGGGGGCCGGCGCCGCCGCGCTCGCGTTGGCGATGGGCGGCACGGCGCTGGCGGGCCGGCGGCTGCGGCGGCAGACCCGGGGCCTCGGGCCGGCCGAGATGACCCGGATGTACGAGCACCACGACGCGGTGCTGCACGCGGTGCGCGAGGGCGTGGTGATCGTCGACGGCGACGGGCGGGTGCTGCTCGCCAACGACGAGGCGCGCCGGCTGCTCGACCTGCCCGCGGAGGTGGAGGGCCGGGCCGTCACCGAGCTCGGCCTCGACCCCCGGATGACCGGGCTGCTGGCGAGCCATCAAGTCGCCACCGACGAGGTCGTGCCGGTCGGGGAGCGCCTGGTGGCGGTGAACAAGCGTCCCACCGACCGCACGGGCGACGGTTCGGCCGGCAGCGTGGCCACCCTGCGGGACTCCACCGAACTGACCGCCCTGGCCGGAAAGGCCGAGGTCGCGCAGGGCCGGCTACGACTGCTGTACGAGGCAAGTGTGGCGATCGGCACCACCCTCGACATCCGGCGCACCGCGCAGGAGCTCACCCGGGTGGCCACACCCCGGTTCGCCGACTACGCCTCGGTCGACCTGATCGAGGCGGTGCTGCGCGGTGAGGAGCCACCGGAGGCGGCGGAGAACGGCACGACCGTGCTGCGCCGGGTGGCGCTCACCGGGATCCGTGAGGACTCCCCGCTGTACCGACAGGGGGAGGTGGTGGTCTTCCCCGCGCCCACCCCGCAGGTCGCGGGCTTCGTCAGCGGGCATCCCGTGCTGGTCTCCGATCTGGGGTCCGATGCCGGCTGGCGGACGCAGGACGCGGCCAGCACCGCGGCGGTGCTGGACTTCGGGTTCCACTCGCTGATCACCGTGCCGTTGAAGGCCCGGGGCGTGCTGATGGGCATCGCCAACTTCTGGCGGACCCGGGGGAGCGGTCCGTTCGAGGAGGACGACCGGTCGGTGGCCGAGGAGCTGGCGGCCCGCGCCGCGGTCTGCATCGACAACGCCCGCCGGTTCACCCGCGAGCACGCCATGGTGGTGACCCTGCAGCACAGCCTGCTGCCGCGCGGCCTGCCGGAGCAGAACGCCCTGGACATCGCCTACCGCTACCTGCCCGCACAGGCGGGGGTCGGCGGGGACTGGTTCGACGTCATCCCGCTGTCGGGCGCCCGGGTGGCGCTGGTGGTCGGCGACGTGGTCGGCCACGGCCTGCACGCCGCCGCCACCATGGGCCGGCTGCGGACGGCCGTGCAGAACTTCGCCACCCTCGACCTGCCGCCGGACGAGCTCCTCAGCCACCTGGACGAGCTGGTGAGCCGGATCGACCAGGAGGCGGCCGGTGGGGACGGGGAGGCCGCGATCACCGGCGCCAGCTGCCTGTACGCGGTCTACGACCCCGCCACCGGCAGCTGCACGCTCGCCCGGGCCGGCCACCCGCTGCCCGCACTGGTCCGTCCCGAGGGCACCGTGGAGTTCCTCGAGCTGCCGGCCGGCCCGCCGCTCGGCCTGGGCAGTCTGCCCTTCGAAGCCACCGAACTCCGGCTGCCCGAGGGCAGCAGCCTGGTGCTGTACACCGACGGCCTGGTGGAGGACCGCACCCACGACATCGGCACCGGGCTGGAGATCCTCACCAGCACGCTGGCGTCCGCCGCCCGGACCCCGCAGGAGACCTGTGAGGCCGTGCTCGGCGCGCTGCTGCCGGACCGCCAGAACGACGACATCGCCTTGCTGGTCGCCCGCACCCGACTGCTGGCCCCCGACCGGATCGCCGAGTGGGAGGTCCCCTCCGACCCCTCGGCGGTCTCCGGGGCCCGGGCCGAGATCGCCCGGCGGCTCACGCTCTGGGGGCTGGAGGAGACGGTCTTCACCACCGAGCTGATGCTCAGCGAGCTGATCACCAACGCCATCCGCTACGCCAGCGGACCGATCCGGGTCCGTCTGCTGTACGACCGCACGCTGATCTGCGAGGTCTCCGACACCAGCAGCACCTCGCCGCACCTGCGTTACGCGGCCGACGAGGACGAGGGCGGGCGCGGCCTCTTCCTGATCGCCCAGCTCGCCGAACGCTGGGGCACCCGCTACACCCCGCGGGGCAAGGTCATCTGGATCGAGCAGCCGCTGCCCGACCTGCCGTGACCGCGGGGTGCCGGGAGCTCAGCCGCCACCCCAGATGTCCTCCAGGTAGCGGTTGGACTGGCGCAGCCCGGCGAGCCAGGCCTCGGCGTCGGACGCGGTGGTGCCGGTCTTGTGGCTGAAGACCTCGGCGAAGGCCTGTCGGACGGCCGGCGCCATCGAGGTCGCGTCGCCGCAGACGAAGATCACCGCGTCCTGCCGCAGGAGTTGCCAGATCTCGTCCTCGTGCTGGGCGATCACCTGCTGGACGTAGGTCTTGGGCTTGCCGGGTTCCCGGGAGAAGGCGGGGTACAGCCGGACGATCCCGGCGTCCTGGAACCCGCGCAGCTCGTCCTCGTAGAGGAAGTCCTGTTCGGGGTTGCGGCAGCCGAAGAACAACATCGACTCCGCGATGGGCGCGCCCTGCTGCTTCTGGACGGCCCGTTCCTGCAGGAAGCCGCGGAAGGGGGCCAGGCCGGTGCCGCAGCCGACCATGATCATCGGCAGGTGCGGGTTCTCGGTCGGGCGGAACGGGATGGTGGGTTTGCGGACGAACGCGAAGAGCGTGCTGTCCGGTCCGCTGTCGTTGAGGTGGGTGGAGCAGACGCCGTGGAACTGGCCGTGTCCGGACCGGGCGGGTGCGTCCACCACGCCGGCCGTGATGCTGCAGACGTCCGGTGACACCAGCGGCGAGGAGGAGATCGAGTAGTAGCGGGGCCGCAGCGGCGGGAGCAGCTCCAGGAACTCGGCCAACGACAGCCCACAGGAGGGGAGTTCTTCGAGCAGATCGAGAACGGACTTGTGCGGCACGATGATTCGCTCCTGGAACCTGGAACGGCCCTCCTCGTCATCGGCCGTCAGTGCCAGCAACTCCGCGCGCTGGGCGGGGTCCTCGGTGCGGGCGGCGAGCGCCTCCAGGTCGGCGCGGGTGGCGGTGTCCTGCAGTTCGACGCAGCTCGCCAGCACGCCGATCAGCGGCACCGCCTCGCCGGTGGGCAGATGCGTCGGCACGCCCGGCCCCGGGGTGATGGTGACGTAGGTGCCGACGTCCAGGGTGAAGCGCCGGAGCACCCGCCAGATCACCTCGGCGCCGTTGCGCGGCAGCACCCCGAGGTGGTCGCCGGCCTGGTAGGTCGCCCCCGTGGGCAGGGCGATCTCGATGTGCCGGGTGGAGCGCCCGGGCTCGCCATTGTGGCGCTGGAGCTCGTGGTTGGCCTGGACGAAGGCCGGCTGGGCGCGGTAGGAGACCACGACGGGGTTGGTCTCCCGCTTGTTGGTCAGCGAGACCACCAGCCGGGGACCGGCCTTGGTCGGCGCGCCCACCTCGTCCGGCAGCTCCAGCTCGTGGGCGAGCGCGGGCCACAGGTCCGCGTGCCAGGTGCGGTACTGGCCGTCGAAGTCGCCCTTGGCGTCGCCCTCCCCACGCGGGTGGATCCGGGTCGCGCCGTGCGCCGCCAGCCCCGCGTCGATCATCGTGGGCACGGCCTGGTAGGTCGACGCCCAGTCGCTGTGGCCGCAGCCGAACACCGTGTAGCGCACGCCCGCGCAGCTGTCCGAGGGCGTCGTGCCGGCGTCCAGCCAGGTGCAGAACTCGCCCGCGTTGTCGGGCGGGGTGCCGTTGTAGGAGGCGCTGACCACCACGAGCGCGCCCTCGTGCGGCAGTTCGCCGACGTGGTCGTCCAGCGGGCCGAGCGTGACGGCGAAGCCGCGTTCGACGCCCTCCCGGGCCAGCTGGGTGGCGACGCCCTCGGCGGTGCCGAGGTTGGAGCCGAACAGCACCATCAGTGGCGTGCCGTGGCTCGCCACCCGGGGAACCGGGGCGGTCGCGGTCTCCGCTGCCGGCGCCTCGGCGACCGGCACCGCCAGCGGTGCGGTGAGGGTGCGGCCGGCCCGCGGCCTGACCCGGATGGTCAGCCCGTCGGGCTTGATGGTCAGGGTCTGCTTGATCTTCAACTGGTAGTGGTACTCGTCGATCAGCTCGAACCGCTGGAGCAGCATGCCGAGTACCAGCTGCGCCTCCTGCATCGCGAACTGCCGGCCGATACAAGCCCGTTGACCGGTGCCGAAGGGCTTGAAGGCATTCGGCGGGATGGCCGCCCGCCGCTCGGGGCCGAAGTGGTCCGGGTTGAACTCCTCGGCGTCGGCACCCCAGACCTGCTCGTCGCGGTGGAGCGCGGGCGTCAGGACGGTCAGCGGCGCACCGTGCGCGACCGGGTAGCGGTCGCCGATCACGGTGTCCTGGAACGGCGACCGGGTGAAGGCGGGCGCGGTCGGCCACAGCCGCAGCGTCTCCTCCAGGACCTGGGTGACGTAGGTCAGCTGGTGCACCTGCTCGTAGCTCGGCGGGACGCTCGGGTCGTCGCCGAGCACGTCGTCGACCTCGGCCCGGGCGCGTTCGGTCACCTCGGGGTGCTTCAGCAGGAAGTTGACGGCGAAGGAGAGCAGACCACTGGTGGTCTCGTGGCCGGCGATCAGGAAGGTGATGCACTGGGCCCGGATGTTCTCGTCCGGCAACCGCTCGCCCGACTTCCGGTCGACGCCGGTCAGCATGCAGCCGAGCAGGTCCCGGGTGTCGGTGTCCCCGGCGGTCCGGCGCTCCTGGATGATCCGGTCGACTGTCGCGTTCATGTACGCGGTGTCCTGCTCGAACCGGTGCTGTGCGCCCACCCGCAGGTGGCTGGCGATCTCGGGGAGCCGGGAGCGTTTCTGCGACTCCAGCAAGGTGCGCACCATCGCGTTGACGAAGGGGTGCGGCTTCTCGCGGTAGAAGGAGTTGAAGCGGTAGCCGAAGCCGCACAGCGCGATGGTGTCCAGGGTCAGCCGGGTCATGTCGGCGGCGACGTCGACGTCGTCGTCCGGGTTGAGCCGGGCCCACTTGTCCATCAGCTGTCCGGCCAGGTCCAGCATCATCGGCAGGTAGTCGCGCATCGCCTGCATGCTGAACGGCGGCATCAGGATGTTGTGCGCCCGGTGCCAGAGCGGGTCGTCGGTGTCGGCGGTGAAAAGCCCCGTGCTGATCCCCGACCCGCGCAGGTTCGCCAGGCCGCTGGTGACCAGTTTGTCGAAGCGGGTGTCGTCGCACACCTCGTCGACCAGGTCGAATCCGGAGATGATCACGCGGTCGCCGCCGGGGGTCTGCAGGCGGTAGATCGGGCCGTACCTCCGGGCCAACTCCATCATGTTCTCGACGGGGTTGCCCTGCGAGAGTTCGCGGATGTTGCCGAGCACCGGCAGCCCGTGTGGGCCCGGGAT
The DNA here is from genome assembly GCF_055559155.1 of Kitasatospora sp. NPDC024654. NCBI lineage: Bacteria > Bacillati > Actinomycetota > Actinomycetes > Kitasatosporales > Streptomycetaceae > Kitasatospora > Kitasatospora sp. NPDC024654. The sequence continues at coordinate 3,013 of NZ_JBVHLF010000084.1, read as the reverse complement.
CAGATCGGCTGCGGTCTGTGTCGCCATGGCAGGTCCTCCAGGGGGCGCAGCCCTCGGCACGGACCGTCCACCGGCACAACCGGGCCGTCCGCGTCTCGGGTCTCCTCCGAGCATGCGCCTGCCCCGCGGGGGCCGCAATCACGGACGCCGGCGGAGCGGGTCAGCCGGGTATCGCCTGCGGGAAGTGGAAGAGCCCGTGAGGGTCGTAGCTCTGCTTGACCTGGCGCAGCCGGGTCGCGTTCGCACCGTAGTACGCCTGTTCCCAGGAGGCCAGCCGAGGGTCGACGTAGTTCTGGTAGGCCTCGCCGCTCGCGTACGGCCGCATGACGGTCCACACGTCGCTCAGCCAACTCTGCGACTGGTCCACGCCGGTGCCCGAACCAGCCCCGGCGCCGGGGTAGTTGGCAGTGTACTGGGCCAGGAAGAGAGCGTTGCGGTGGACGAAGGCGGTGTCGCCGGGCGCGACCCGGTTCACCGCGCCGCCCAGCGCGTCGAAGGCCACCGCCGCGCTGCCGCCCTGTGGTGCGGTGCGGGCGTAGCGTTCGATGCCGGCGACCAGTGTCGCGATGCCGGTGTCGGAAATGGCCCGGGTGAAGAAGTCCGAGCGGGCCGCGTAGGACTCGCGGGTCAGCCGGCCCTGCGGGCTCTGTCCGGGCAGTGAGCCGGGCAGGTGGGAGGCGGCCTGCGTCCAGCCCGACACGCCGCCCATCACCTGCATGGTCTCCAGGAAGGACTTGGTGTGGATCGGAGCGGTGCTCGGCTGGACGCCCAACTGGTCGATCAGGTTGGCCAGTTCGTTCGCCGGGCCGAGATAGACGGCGGTGCTGCTCAGCTCCAGCCGGCCGTCCGGCCAGGCCAGCAGGTGCAGGTCGGCCCAGAGCTGGTCGGGCGCGGTCGGCGCCCAGGCCTGCCAGGCCCGCACCACCGCCGCCGCCGAGGACCAGGGCCAGGAGAGGAAGGCGTAGCTGCAGTCGACGGCGGGCCGGGTCCGGAAGTCCAGCGAGGTGACCACGCCGAAGTTGCCGCCGCCCCCGCCGCGCAACGCCCAGAACAGGTCCGGCTCGCTGCTCGCATCCGCCCGCAGGATCCGCCCGTCCGCGCGGACCACCTCGGCGCCGGTCAGGTTGTCGCAGGTCAGCCCGTACGCCCGGGAGGTCACCCCGACGCCACCGCCCAGTGTCAGCCCGGTCACCCCCACGCTCGGGCAGGACCCGGCGGGTATCGCCACGCCCTGGCCGGCCAGGCCGGCGTACACGTCGATCAGCCGGGCCCCGGCGCCCACCGTCGCGCCGCCGCCGGAGGCGGTGACCCCGTTCAGCCGCCCGACGTCCAGCACCAGACCGGGGCCCGTGGACCAGCCGGCGTAGTTGTGCCCGCCGCTGCGCAGGGACACCGGCAGGCCGTAGCGGCGGGCGAAGGTGAGCGCGGTGGCCGCGTCCTGCGCGCTCGCCACGTAGACCACCCCGCTCGGTCGCGCTCCGTCGAACTGCGGCTGGTACAGGCGGGCGGCGGCCGGGTACTGAGCGTCACCGGGGCGGATCACCGTGCCCTGCAGGTCCTTGGCCAGGGCGGTCCAGTCCGCGGGAGCCGCCGTGCTGGCCGCGGTGGTGGCCGAGGGCGTGGGGGCGGTGGCGGACGGAGAGCCGGACGCGGTGCCGGCGCCCGCCGCGGGGCGGCTGGTGCAGCCCGTCAGCGCCGCCGTGGCGGCGGCTCCCACACCGAGGCGCAGCAGGGTGCGCCGGTCCACCGCCGCGGGTCGGGTGGGCGTGGTGCCGTGGGTCATGGGGGTGCTCCGCCTCGTGGTCCGCCGGTCGAGCGGGTGTCGTGTCGGCTGTAGGACGCGGCGGTGGGCGGCACGGTTGCAGGCGGGTGATCCGCGCCGCCGGTGGCGGGCCGGGAGCGACCCGGCGGGGTGCGGCCGCCGGGACGGTGGAGGCGTGGCCTTCTCAGCGCGAGGAGCCGGCCACGGCCGGCTGGTAGCCGGTCCGGACCGGCTGGAAGTGCTGGTTGGTCCGGCAGCCGAGGTTCTCGTAGCTGTTGATCTTCGTCGCCGGGTCCGTGTCGATCAGGTGGTACTTGCACGCCTGCTTGATGTACCGGCCCTCGATCCCGCCGGGGAAGTCGATCTCCTTGTTCCACAGGTAGGGCGACCGGTAGCCGTCGACCCGCGCGGTGGCGTTCACGTCGATCCCGCCGGGAGCCTCGATCTCGTAGACCCAGCCGGTCCTCGCGGGGCCGTGGGTGGCGAACTTCTGGGCGACCCAGCGCTCGCAGCTGGTGCTGAGGTGGGCGGTGTCCTGGCCGCCGCCCTTGACGATGTACTCGGAGAGCGGGGTGACGTTGCTGCCCCGGGGCGTGAAGCCGTTCTCGAAGAGCTGCTGCACGTCCTCCCGGGTGTCGCCCCGCCAGAGGGAGTTGGCGTCCTCGCGCCACCGCCAGTTCTCGCTCAGCGCGGCGTGGTCGACCTCGTCGGAGATGGCCGCCGTGGTGGTGGTCCGCCACCAGTCCTGCGGGCGGAACTCGCCGACCGGTCCGCAGGGCCCGGTGTCGGGGCCGGCAATGGCCCGCGGGAGGGGGAGGCCGTCCGGCGATGCCTGGGCGGGGGAGACGACGGTGAGCGAGGCGGTGGCGAGGGCGGTGACGGCGAGGACCCGCAGCGCGGCGTTCAGCATGGCAGGAGAGCCCATCAGTCGATCAGTAGGACGGGCCCGTTATAGCGGCGGACGGGTCGTGCTCCCGGTTGATCGGGGACGGAGTCACCCACCTGGGCGATCAGTCGTACCGGTTCGTCGGCGCGGCCCGGGCCGGGCGTGGTCCGGCCGACGTGAAGGGGCGGTGGCCTGGGGGGGGGGGGGGGGGGGGGGGGGGGGGGGGGGGGGGGGGGGGGGGGGGGGGGGGGGGGGGGGGGGGGGGGGGGGGGGGGGGGGGGGGGGGGGGGGGGGGGGGGGGGGGGGGGGGGGGGGGGGGGGGGGGGGGGGGGGGGGGGGGGGGGGGGGGGGGGGGGGGGGGGGGG
>NZ_JBVHLF010000083.1:0-28997 GCF_055559155.1 Kitasatospora sp. NPDC024654 | reverse complement strand
CAAGCCATAAACATCCCCCCACCCTCCCCTCCCCCCCCCCCCTTCTCTCCCCCCCCCCCCCCCCCCCCCCCCCCCCCCCCCCCCCCCCCCCCTCCCCCGCCCTTCTCCCTCCCCCCCCCCCCCCCCCCCCCCCCCCCCCCCCCCCGACCGTCTGGTCCACCTCCACCCGGCCCGGCCTCGTTCTCCGGGTGCGGGAGCTGGCGGACCGGGTCATGCTGGTGCCGACCGCCTGCGCGCCTCCGCCGGCGGTCGTCAGCACGTCTGCGCAGGCCCGTTCGGGCGGGCGCTTGGCACGGAGGGCTGCCCCAGTGCGCAGCCCTGCTCGGGAGGACCGATGGCCGGCACCGTTGCGGAGCTGATCGTTGCCACGCTCAGGGCGTCCGGAGTGCGGCGCGTGTACGGTCTGCCGGGCGACTCGCTCAACGGGTTCACCGACGCCCTGCGCCGTGACGGCACCATCGCCTGGGGCCATGTGCGGCACGAGGAGGCCGCCGCGTTCGCCGCAGCGGGCGAGGCGGGCACCACCGGGGGCCTGGCGGTGTGCGCGGGCAGCTGCGGACCGGGGAACCTGCATCTGATCAACGGCCTGTTCGACGCGCAGCGCAGCCGGGTGCCGGTGCTGGCGATCGCCGCGCACATCCCGCAGGAGGAGATCGGCAGCAGCTACTTCCAGGAGACCCACCCGCAGGAACTCTTCCGTGAGTGCAGCGTGTACTGCGAGCTGGTCGCCGTCCCCGAGCAGGTGCCCCGGGTGCTGAACACGGCCATGCGCCACGCCCTCGAGCGGGGCGGCGTGGCGGTCGTGGTCATCCCCGGCGGTCTGTTCCTGGCCGAGGCTCCCAAGGGGGCGACGCCGCGCGCGGTGCTCAAGTGCTCCTCGCACGTTCGGCCCGACGAGGCGTCACTGGCTCGCGCCGCCGAGGTGCTCAACGCGGCCGAGCGGGTGGCCGTCCTGGCCGGGGCGGGCTGCGCCGACGCGCACGACGAGGCCGTCGCGCTGGCCGACGCGCTGAAGGCGCCGATGGTGCACTCGCTGCGCGGCAAGGAGTACCTCGAGCACGACAACCCCTACGACGTCGGCCTCACCGGGCTGATCGGCTACAGCTCCGGCTACCGGGCGATGGAGCACTGCGACGCGCTGCTCATGCTCGGCACCGACTTCCCCTACCGCGAGTTCTACCCGGACAACGCGCCCGTGGTGCAGGTCGACGTGCGCGGGGAGCACATCGGCCGCCGCACCGCCGTGGAGGTGCCGCTGGTCGGTACGGTCAAGGACACCGCCCAGGCCCTGCTGCCGCTGCTCCACCACCGCACCGACGACTCCTTCGCACGCATCATGACCGGCCACTACCGGCGGGTGCGCGCCCGCCTGGACGCCTTCGCCGAGGCCAAACCCGGCGACTCACCACTGCACCCGCAGTGCATCGCCGCCACCGTCGACCGGCTGGCGGCACCGGACGCGGCCTTCACCGCCGATGTCGGCACCCCGACCGTGTGGGCGGCCCGCTACCTGCGCATGAACGGACGGCGGCGGCTGATCGGCTCGTTCAACCACGGCACCATGGCCAACGCACTCCCACAGGCCATCGGGATCCAGGCGGCCCACCCCGACCGTCAGGTCGTCGCGCTGGCCGGTGACGGGGGCCTGGCCATGCTCCTCGGGGAGCTGCTGACGCTGCGCCAACTGAACCTGCCGGTCAAGATCGTGGTCTTCAGCAACGCCGCGCTGTCCTTCGTCGAACTGGAGATGAAGGCCGCCGGGATCGTCAACTACGGTACCAGCCTGCGCAATCCGGACTTCGCCGGACAGGCCCGCGCCGCGGGCCTGCACGCGGCCCGAGTGGAACGCGCCGGTGACCTGGAGGAGGCCCTGCGCACCGCCTTCGCGCACGACGGGCCCGCCTTGGTCGACGTCTCCACCCAGCGCCAGGAACTCTCCCTCCCGCCCAAGCTCACCTACGAGCAGCTCAAGGGCTTCACCCTCTTCGCCACCCGCACCATCCTCTCCGGCCACGGCGATGAGATCCTCGAACTGGCCCGCACCAACCTGCGCCAGCTCAGCCTCGAATAGCACGCTGTCGGATCCGGAGCCGGTACCGCCACATTGGTGGCAGGTGTTGTAGGTGCCGTGACCCCGGCCCGGGTCAGCGCCGGTTCAGTCCGAGGTGGGCGGGTCGATCGAACCGCGCATGGGTGGGTTCGGCCCGGTTGGGCGACGGGTTCTCTTCCTGAGCCGGCGGTCGCTTGCTGCGGCCAGTTGTTCAGGCAGCCGACTCGCGTTGGTACCGTGACGTTGTTCGTGGTCTACGCGTGGGGGGTGTCGTGATGGCTACAGAGGTCGTCGTCAGGACGGGGGTCAGGTACGGGGCCAGTGGCAAGCTCATGGACGTCATCAGCCTGTGGGCGCGTCGGAGCCTGTGCCCGCGGTGCTGCTCTGGCATGGCCGGGGCCCCGACGAACGGGACGTCCTCGCGCCGCTCGCCCGCGCCGCGGCGGAGCTGGGCGGCATCGTCCTGGTGCCGGACTGGCGACCCGACGCCCCGGACGGCGGGCGAACGCACCTGAGGGAGTCGGCCCGCTTCGCACGGCAGAACGTGGCCGACTTCGGCGGGGATCCCGAGCGGATCACGCTCGCCGGGTGGTCGCTGGGCGGCAAGGCCGCGGTGGGTGTGGCCCTGAATCCCGCCGCGTTCGGCAGCTGGAGGCCGCAAGCCGTCGTGGGAATCGCCGGTGCGTACGGATCGGCGGCACCGACCACCGGGACCGTCCCGATCGACGACCTCCGCCTGGGCGGCGGCCTGCTGCCGGCCAGGCCGGTGTGGTTGGTGCACGGCACCGCTGATCCGGTGGTGGACGTCGAGCGTTCACGCGAGTTGCGCACCTCTCTCGAGGAACACGGCTGGCCGGTGTCGCTCAGCGAGGTCGCGACCGATCACGCCGGTGTCATCATGACCGAGTTCGTCCCCGAGCACGACCGCTGCCTGCCCAGCACCGCCGACCACGCCGTCGAGGCGGGGTCGCGGACCGCCGACGTACTGGCCCGCGCCACTGGAATCACCGCTCGGCACTCCATCCGTCGATCGTGATCCCGCTGGTCGACGTCGGTGCGGAGACGGCCTCGGTGTTCCCCCGGAGACCGTCAAGGCACGTGGCCGCAGGGCGAGTTGCCCAATGCCCCGCTGCGCTTTCGGACACCCCGGGCAACTTCGGCCCACCACAACCAGCCCCCGCCCCCGCACCCCTTTGCAGCAAGTGACCCCGGTTGGCCCTGGGCGAAGACCACGGCGGGCCGGGCCCGACGGAGCGGCCCGGCCCCTCGTGGCCGGCCGCTGGATCGGAACCTGGCCGACACCGCCGCAGGACGAGCACGATCGGCACCTCGTCCGCCCGGCGCCGGCGCCCGGCACACGCGGTTCGCACCGCCGCCGGATCAGCGCTGCTCGGCGGCCAGCCGATCGGCCGCCTGCCGCAGCCCGTTGAGCCGCAGGTCGGTGCCGGCCAGGGGCTCCGAGGCGATCCGGTACGCCTCGCCGATGTCGCACCCCAGCAGTTCCGCCGTGACGACCAGGCTGTCCACCAGCCGCAGATCGGGCTTGCCCAGCATCCTGCGCCGGACCTCGTCCATCCCCGCCTCCGCCAGCAGTTGCCGGTACTGCGCGACCACGGGAGCCAGCCAGTCGGCGCGCAGCGCGTACTCGGAGCGGCCGGCGAAGGTCGGCGCGAGCGCGGCCAGCAGCCGGTCCGGGTACTCCTCGGCCGGATCCGGGTCGTCCTCGTCGGCCTCGACCCGGTCCAGGTAGTCCTCGCAGTGCTCGGCCAGATCCGGGTAGTCCTTGTGGAACTCGTCCCAGTCCACGCACAGGTCGGCGATGTCGGCCGGCACCAAGGGGTACCGCTGCCAGCTGGGGTCCGACAGTTCGAAGACCCGCCGCAGCAGCTCGTAGGGCACCTCGGTGGAGCGGGCGAGCAGGAGGGCGTCGTAGAGGTCCTTGCCCTGGGGGTGGCTGTCGGAGACCAGCCAGAGGATCTTCCACGCGAGCGAGAGCTGCGGCGTCGCGGTGAGCAGCCGGCTCGGCGCCAGGCCGTGCTGCGGCTCGGCCGGGAGGACCTCGGTGAAGGTGAAGTCGAGCTGGATCGCGCCGCCCGGGACGCCCTCGGCCGACCAGGGCAGCACCAGACGGCGGCCGGGGACGCGGCTGTACGTCCAGATCTCATCGGTCGCGGCGGCGTCGGCGTGCAGGCGCACCCGGGCGGGCGAGCTCTCCGCGGCGGTGATGTCCTGCGCTGCCGCAGCAGCGGTGGCGGCGATGTCGTGGAGCATGGTCTCGGTGCGGGCGTCCTCCAACTGCCAATCCCGTGGCCGGACGACGAAGTCCAGGTCGCCGGGCTCGCGCGCCTCCTCGCCGTACCAGGCCCGTAGCAGGAAGCTGCCGCGCAGGACCAGGTGCTCGGCCCAGGGGGAGTCGGCGATGGCCGACAGCACGGTCTCCAGCGCCTCCCGGCGGGCGGCGAGCCAGCGGGCGGCGAGTGCGGGATCCGCGAAGGCGGGCTCGCTCGGGCGCAGGGCCCGGGTGTACGCCGTGAGGGCCGGATCGAAGACGGGCTGCTGGGCGGCCGCCTCGTGGTCGATCGGCCACAGGCCCCTGGGCAGGTTGAGCCGGGCCCGGGTGCTCTCCGAGGGGGCCTGCCGGGGCAGGGGAACCTCCTTCCACGGTCCGTAGCCGAGGTCGTCCCACTCGGTGTCCGTAGCGGTCGGGTCAGCGCTCATCGGGTCGTGCCCTTTCTTCCGCGCCGGGGTACTCGTCGATCCAGCCCGCGTCGAGCGTCTCGTCGCTGTCCAGCACGACGAACTCCCGCTCCACCGAGGCGACGGGCCAGCTGGCCGCGCCCAACTCGGTGAGCAGGGCAGCCAGCTGACGGCCGGCGGTTGCGAGGCCGACCAGGCGGGCCCGCTGGGTGACGAACCGTTCGCGCAGCCCGTCGGGGCGCACACGGCGGGCGTTGCGGGACAGGTGCGCGCTGTGGCGGGTGGCGATGGTGGCGAGTGCGCCGGTGTCGGCGTCCTCGGACAACAGCAGTTTGACGTGGTGTTCGAAGTAGCGGGCCGGCCCCAGACGGGCCGCGTCGCCATCCGACTGCGGAAGCCCCCGCGCCCACGGGGCCGCCTCGATCTTCACCCGCAGCACGGCGAACCCCGCCTCGGCCAGCCGTCCGGCGGTCCGCCGCGTCTGCGCCGCGACCTCCTGGAACCGACCGGAGCCGCGCAGGGTGAGCATCGGCTGCGAGGCGGCGGCTCCCCGGGCCAGCAGGATGTGGGTGAACTTCAGGCCGTGTTCGGCCGCCCATTCGGCCAAGGCGTCGGCGGACTCCGGACGCACCGTCAGGTGCGCCTCGAAGTCGCCGGACACCTCGGGCAATGGGGGGCTTTCGAGGGCCGGGGCAGGCCGGGTGACGATCATGCGGGCATCCTGGCAGGCCCCGCCGGCAGCGGACCCGGCGGGGTCGTCCGCTGGTGGGCGGGCACCGCCCCACGGAAGCCTCGGCGGGGGCGAAGGACCGCACAACGGCACGTCGAATGGCCGCGTTCCCACGGTCTGCTGGTTGGCGAGGCGGCCGTCCACCGGCACGAGGACGCCGGCTACGAGGAGTTGGCGGCGCGCTTCTATCCGGACGCGGTGGGGGAGGACCTCGATCTCGACGTCGACCTGATGAGGTGGTTCTTCGTCTTCGACGACCTGTTCGACGGGGTGACCTGTGAGGACCCGGCCAGGGCCCGGACGCTCGTGGACGGCGTCGTCGACGTGCTCGGGCGGCAGGCGGCGGCCTTTGACCCGCCCGTGGTACAGGCGTTCGCCGACCTGTGGCGGCGCGGCCGCGAGGGCATGTCTGCGCGGTGAGGCCTCCGTGCCGCCGAGCACTGGCGTCGGTACCTCCAGGGGTACGTCATCGAGGCGTCCGGGAGAAGGTCCTGGCCGAGATCGCCGCGGCCTCCGACGGGGGCCCGCCCGATCCCGCCGACCTGCCCTACACCCGGCAGGCCATCCCCGCCCACCCGCGTCCGGGTGCTGCCCCGATGAGGCCGAAGGTGCTGTATGGCCGGATCGCCCTGGTGAACGCCGCCGTCCCGGCTCACGCTTCCGGGACGGTGTCCGGGCCGAGGGCCGCGGCGCGCACGCACCGCTCTCCACCTCCAGTGATCATGAATCACTCCGAGGACCGCACGAGCCCTGCTGGGAGCGGCGACGGCGGGTCGGGTGGCGGGTGCGCTCGACCGCGGCGGAGCCGCCCCTCAGCCCGACCCGTGCGCTCCTGTTCCGCCCGGCTCCGCAGTCCTTCCGGGGTGGAAGTCCGGGTCAGGCCGGGGCTCGGTGACCCGTTTGGCGCACATACGGGGTGAGGGCGCGCGTCGTTGGTGGTCGCATGAGGAGAGTGAATATGCCGACCAGCTATGCGAGAAGAGCGGAGCCCTCGATCGGGAGACGCCTCCTCGCTCCGGAACGGAGGAGCGTGGCCGGTGATGTGCGCGGCGACTCCCTCGCGCGTGACGGCGAACGTGGGCCATCCGTGTGGGTGGCGCAGGCCCGGGGTCGAACTGGATGGCGAACGGAGGCGGCAGTGCCCGAGCGGTCGGCAGGTGGCGGATGAGGAACCCCGAGAACCGTGTGGAATACGGGCCCCACGCACTGGACGGCGAGCTCGCCGCGGACGCCGTGACCGGCCGCCGGGGTGTGGTGACCGGTCAGGCCGTGGAGTACTCGCGGTGGACCGGAAAGGCCGTGCGGTGCGAGGTCTTCCTGCGGCCGGTGGGCGGTGGCGTGGAGTGGACGGTGGACGCCCACGATCTGCGGCCGGTGTTCGGGGCGGCCTGAACCCGGCCGAGTGGGACGGCGCCGTCGCCGCCGGCGGCCCGAGTGAGGCGGGGGTCGGTGTGCGGGGCGTCGGGGTGTCACCGGGCAAGGCGCGTTGCGCGGCGCCCCCGGACCAGGCAGCCGACGGCCGCTGCGATGGTCGACCCGGCTCCCCTTCGGGAGTGGGCCGCCTATTTCCGCAGCGGGAATTCCGGGCGGAAGCCCGACGCGGTCGACGGTCATGCCCACGGGCGTCCGGCGATCCCCGTCGGCCGGCAGTGCCGACGCGCGAGCGGAGAAGTCGGGCGCGGGAGAACCGCGTGCATGGTTCGAGATGGTGTCCCACCGAGTGGTGTAGCCGATCAAGGCGGCAAAAGCGCAGTTCACGACCGGAATCCCGGCTTCGGGAACCCCGTCTGGGCTGACAAGGCGTCAGCCTGTGGGCTTCAGTCCGAGGGCGCCGTCCGGTCTCCCGGCAGCTGCGCACCTGTGAAGCTTTGAGGCAAGATCGGCTACACCACTCGGCGGGACACGACCTGGTTCGAGGGAGCGGGGTCCGGAAACGCCGCGACCGCCAGCGACAGCCACCGTGCCAGTGCCCGAGCCAGCTCAGGGGCTCCGCGCGCTCGGGGCCGGCAAGCCTGCCCGCCCTGAGCGTTATTTAATGACGAGCCCCCTGAATTCCTTAAATTGTGCATTCCTGGATGGATTTGCCGAGGGTGTGTCAATCCCGCGCGGAACCGATCGAGTGAATATTTGAATGTCGACGAACTTGCGTGACCTTTGCCAATTCCTTCGTCACTACCTTGACGTCCGGGGCGATCCCGCCCTTTCGGTGAACTCAGGGAGGACCAAGGAATGCGCAAGAGTAATATCATCGCCGTACTGCTCGCGGGAGCGCTGGGCGTGACGGCCTACGCCGTCCCCGCGTCGGCACAGACCACCGCGACCACGCCGGTCACGGTCGAGGTCACCAGCGGTGCGCTGGAGATCAGCGCGCCGGCGGGGCCGGTGGACCTCGGGTCCGTCACCGCCAGCACGAGCCCCCAGACGGTCAGCAGCCAGCTCGGCAACGTCACGGTGACGGACGGCCGGGGCGGGACCACCGGCTGGACGGCCACCGCGAACGCGGTGGACTTCACCGGGCCCCAGAACATCTCCGTCTCCGCTGTCGGCAGCAGCAGCTACACCACTCCGTCGGCCACGGTCACCGGCACGGCCACCGTCACCCCCAGCAACCTGACCCCGCTCTACCCCCCTGGCGCCGTGCAGACCGCCACCGGGGTGTCGGGGATCAACACCGCCGTCTGGAACCCGACCATCTCCCTCACGATTCCGGCGAACGCCCTGATCGGAACGTACAGCTCCACGATCACCCACTCCGTCTCCTGACCGCGGCGACTGAGTAGTCAGCAGAGGTTCCTTACACCGTGCGCAGTTTCGTTCTCGCATCGGTGCTGACGGCCGCGGCGCTCGCCGCGGCCGTCAGCACCGTCTCACCCCCCGCCGGCGCTTCAGTCCCGGCACAGCGGTCGACAGCAGCCGACCCGGGCAGCCTCGGCCTGCGGCTGGTCGACATTCCCGCTGACCTGTCCAAGGATTCCCGGGCACGGCAGTACGTCATCGACAACCTGACGCCGGGTACGACCGTGCACCGACGCGTCGAAGTGTCGAACACCACCGCTGCCCCGTTGCACGTGGACCTGTATCCGGACGCCGCCAGCATCACGCACGGCTCCTTCGTCGGCGCCCCAGGAAGGACGGAGAGCGAGCTGACCACCTGGACGACGCTGGACCACGACAGCGTCGACGTCGCTCCCGGAGCCGTCGTCCGCGACACCCTGACGATCGCGGTGCCCAGGGACGCGGCGCCCGGTGAGCGGTACGCCGTGATCTGGGCGCAGGCCAGTGGCCGCCACGACGGCGGGAGCATCGCCCTGGTCAGCCGTGCCGGCGTCCGGGTCTACCTCTCGGTCGGCGGCAACAACCCCCCTGCGTCGAAGTTCACCGTCGACACGATGACGGCCGAACGCGATCCCGACGGGCACGCGATCGTGCAGGCCCAGGTCCACAACATCGGTGGCCGCGCCCTGGATCTGACCGGCACCATGAAGCTGTCCGCCGTGTCCGGCAGTCTCAGTGCCGGCCCGTACCAGGTGCAACTGGGCACCAGCCTGGCCCCCGAGCAGTCCGAGCCGGTGAAGGTCCCGGTGACCGACCAGCTCGCGGACGGCCCGTGGGACGCCACCATCGAGCTGAAGAGCGGACTGCTCGCCGAGACGTACCAAGCGCGGATCACCTTCCCCCACGACTCCGGCGTCGCCCCGGCGGCAGCCGCGCACCCGGTGACCCTCAGCGCGCACCCAGTGCTCGTCGGCACGCTGGTGGTGCTGACCCTCCTGTTGGGCGCGGCCCTTCTGATGGCGGCCGTCAACCGCCGCCGCAGGAGGGGCAGTCGCGGGCCGGAGGTCCAACCCGGCGCGACGTGACCCGTGCTGACGCACTGCTCCGGTCGTCGACGACCGCACCCGACAACACCGGAGCACTGAACAGCCCTCCCCCTGGTGGCGCCTTGACCGGCACGGCCAGGAGCCCGGGGGCACCGGGCGGGAACCGGTCCGCGGAGCGGCGCCGGAGGACGGACACCGCACCGGTGGCCACGGGAACTCGGCGGCCCGCCAGGCCGACTGTCTGATGAAACGCCTGCAGTAGGCGTTCTCTTCGGAAGGACGGTCGTGCGGATGACGAGTGGTGGCGGGCTTGCGAACACCCGGGTGCTGGCCGGGAGCGGCCGGGCGGGTACCGCGGGCGGTGTGGTGGCGGTGTTGCTGACCTGCGTCATGGCGTTCTCGATGATGCAGCTGTACCTCCTCGGGGCGCTCGGTCCGCGGCTGGTGGCGCAGCTCGGCATCTCCCGTACCGAACTCGGCCTGACCACCACCGCCGGCTTCGGCACGGCGGCGCTGCTGTCGCCACTGGCCGGCCGCTTGGTCGACCGGGTGGGCCCGCGGCGGTGCGTGGTCGCGCTGCTGCTGCTCGCGGCGGTCTCGCTCGCCCTGATCGGGGCCGCGCCGGACGCCGCCGTGCTGCTGGGCGCGGTCGCGCTGGGCGGCCTTCCGCAGGCGCTCGCCAACCCCGCGACCAACAAGGTGGTACTCGCCTCGTTCGCCCCGAGGCAGCGGGCGGTGGTGACCGGTTGGAAGCAGTCGGGCGTGCAGTTCGGCGCGTTCCTGGCCGGGTTGCCGTTGTCGTTGCTGGCTGCCGCGCTGGGGTGGCGCGGCGCGGTCTGGGTGGCGGCGGGTGCTGCCGCCGTGGCCGCGGGGTGGGCGGTGCGCGCCCTGCCGGCGGAGGCCCCGGCGGTGCTGTCGGCCGACCGCTCCGCGGATGCCAAGGGCGCCAGGGGCGGCCTGGTCGGCAGGTTGACGGTGTTCTCACTGCTGCTCGGCTGCGGGGTGGCCTCGGTGAACACCTATCTCGCGTTGTTCGGCACCCAGCGGCTCGGGCTGTCGGCGGCGCTCGCGGCGCTCCCGGTGGCCGTGCTGGGCCTGTCCGGGATCGCCGGCCGGGTGGGCTGGACGCGCGGCGCGAACCGGGCGGGCCGGGCCGAGGTGCTACTGACCGCGCTCTCGCTCGGCGCCGTCGGGGCCGCGCTGCTGCTCGCCGCCGCCGTCCTGGTGCATCCGCTGGTGTGGCCGGGGGCGGCCGCGGTGGGCGTGTTCGCGGTGTCGGCGAACGCCGTGTCGATGGTGCTGGTCATCCGCGGCCCGGCACCCGGCCGGGCGGGGCAGGACTCGGCGATCGTGTCGGCGGGCTTCTTCGCCGGATTCGCGGTCGGCCCGCCGCTGTTCGGGCTGCTGGTGTCGGTCGCCGGGTACGGGCCGGGCTGGTTGCTGGTGGCGGGTGAGTTCGCCGGTGCCGCGGCGGTCACGGCGTCGTTGGCGGCGCGCCGGGGACGGGCGTCGGCCGGGTGAGCGCGGCCGACCTGGACTGGGCCGAGCGAGCCCTGGGCGCGGTGATCGATCGGGTCGGCGTCACCGCCGAGCAGGTGGGGGAGCGGTTCCCGCTCTTCGCCGACCCGGACAGCGGGCGATGGACGACGACCGCCCGGGGTTCGTGGACCGGCGGTTTCTGGGCCGGGCTGCTGTGGCTGCGGGCGCTGGTGACGGGGGACCCGTCGGACCGTACGGCCGCCCGGGAGTGCACCCGGCGGTTGGCCGGCTGGGTGGACCAGGACGCCGCCGTCCGGGGGATGATCCTCTGGTACGGCACCGCCCTGGCCGACGGCACGGCGGACGGGCTGCGCGAACGGGCCGCCCGCCGGTGCCTCGCCGCCTTCGAACCCGCGCTCGGCGTGGTGCCCTGGGGCGGCGCGTTCGGCGGGCCCCGGTTGCTGGCCCGTGCGGACGGCGTGCCCGGTCTGGTGCCGCTGCTCGCGCGGTCGGGGGAGGCCGGCCTGGCGGCCGCCCGCACCCACCTGGCGCTGCATCTGGAGCTGTGCCTCGCCGAGGAGCCGCCGCGTCCGGCCTGGGCGGCGCTGCCCGGCGGCGGCTGGCGGGGCTGTGACGAGCCCGAGCCGGGCTGGAGCCGGACGGTGGGCTGGCTGCTGCTCGGCGTGGCCGACGCTCTGGCCGTGCCGGGCCTGGACCGCGACGGGAAACTGGCGGAGGCCTCCCGACGGCTCGCCGCCCTGCGCCTGGGTACCGCCGCCGCACCGGTTCCCGTGCTCGACGGTGGCCTGCTCGACACGTCGGCGGCGGCCATCGAGGCGGTGGCCGCGCTGAAGTTGGCGGCCCTCGCCGGCACGGCGGAGGAGCGCGAGCAACTGGCGGTGCGGGTGAGGGCGGTCCTGCGCGGGCTCTGCGAGCGTCATCTGTCGTCGGCCGGCGGCTCCCGGCCGGCGGGGATGCTGCTGGACGGCTGCTACGACGTGCGCCGCCGGCTGGCGGTCGGTCATGAGCTGGTGTGGGGTGACTTCTTCCTGGCGTTCGGGCTGGCGGTGCTCACCGGGCTGGTGGGGCCGTTCGCGGCGTGAGGTGGCACGAGCGGCGGGCGGAGGGTGCGGTGGCGGTCAGCGTCCGGTCCGCAGGACCCGCCGGGCCACCGACGAGACGTGCAACTCGTCCGGGCCGTCCAGGAGTCGGGCCGCCCGCCCGGCGCGGAACAGTCCGGGCAGCGCGGTGTCCGGTCCGAGTCCGGCCGCGCCGTGGACCTGGATCGCCGCGTCGGCGACCTGTTGGAGCAGGCGGGCCGCGGCGACCTTGGCGAGCCCGGTCTCCACCCGCGCGTCCCGTCCGGCCTCCAGCAGGGCCACCGCCTCGTACACCAGTGGCCGGGTGGTGCGCAGGGCGAGCAGCGCGTCGAAGACGAGCTGCTGGACGAGCTGGTGGTCGCCGAGCGGCCCGTCGGCGTGGCGCCGGGAGCGCGCCCGCTCGCACATCAACTCGTAGGCGCGGTGGGCCTGGCCCAGCCAGCGCAGGCAGCGCAGCACCCGGCCGAGCCGCAGCCGTTCGCCGGCGATCCGCAGGGCCTGCCCTCGTTCGCCCACCAGGTGGTCGGCGGGCACGGTCACCCCGTCCAGCGCGACCTCCCACTGCCCGCCGGCGCCGAGGACCGGCAGTTCGCGCACCACCCGGAAGCCGGGCGCGCTGGTGGGGACCAGCAGGAGGGAGAGCCCGTCGCGGTCCGCCCGGCCGCCGTCGGTGCGGGCCAGGACGGTGACCAGGTCGGCGTCGGCGGCTCCGGTGGTGAACCACTTGCGCCCGTGCAGCGTCCACCGCCCGTCGGCGCCGGGCTCGGCCCGGGTGGCGGTCAGGGTGGGATCGGTGCCCGGGGTGTCGGGCTCGGTCATCGCGTAGCAGGTGCGCAGTTCACCGCTGGTGATGCGGTCGAGGTAGCGGCGTCGGACGACGGCCGAGCCGTGGCGCTGGAGCATCAGCACGTCCAGCAGCGGGGCGGAGCCGAGGACGGCCGGGCCGTGGTCGCTGGCGCCCTCGGCCTCCGCCAGGTGCGCGTACCGCGACAGCGGCAGACCCTGGCCGCCCAGCTCGACCGGCAGCGCGAGCGCCCAGAGTCCCGCGTTCTTCGCCTCCCGCTGGAGCCGTGCCAGCTCCGCCCGGGCGTCCGGGCCGCCCGCGTCGAGCACCGCCTCGCGGGGCATCACCCGCTGCCGGACGAACTCCGACACCCGATCGCGTAGCTCGGCCACCTCGTCCGGACAGGCGGGCAGCCCGAGTCCGTTCAGCGGTGCTTTGGGATCATTCATGGCTTTCCTCCGGATTCATCGGGAACCCGATGAAATGACGATCCGACTTCTCTGCTGTGGAGCTGGTCGGCTGTGGAGGTCGCCGAGTTCCCGGATTCGTCCCAGTGACCCGCGCAGCAGTTCCCCCGCTGCCGGAGAGGAGAACCATGGCCCACCCTGCCCCCACCCTGGTGGCCCGGCCGCTCGAAGCCGTGCGGGTGCGCGTGTCCGGGCCGCCCGCGCTCACCGCCCCTGCCCTGGCGCACCTGCGCGCGCTCGGTGCGGTGCCGGTGGACGCCGGGAGTTCGGACGGCCCGGCCCGCTTCGAGGCGCCCGGAGGCGTCGGCTCCGAGGTCGCCTGGGCGGACGTGTGCCCGGCGACGGACGCCGCCGACGAGGCGACCGTCCAGGCGCTGACCGGGATCATGCACGTCCACGGCAGACGGGACGGCGAACCGCGCGCGCTCGCCGCCGACTACGTGGCGACCTGCGCCTCCGTCCTCGGCGTGCAGGGCCTGCTCGCCGCCCTGGTCGGCCGGGCCCGGGGCGCCGCCGGGGCACGGGTGGTCACCGGCGCCGACCGTGCCGCCCTGCTGACGGTCTCCCAGTACCTCGCCGCCGCGGGCGCGGACGAGGAGGAGGCCGTGCCGCTCGGCCCGGGCGGCCCGCCGTTCACGGCCGCCGACGGCACCCGCTTCGAGTTGGAGGCGCTCGAACCGGCGGCCTGGGCCGGGTTCTGGCGCCGGCTCGGAGCGCCGGCCGAGGCGATCCGAGCGGGCTGGCGGCCGTTCCAGTTCCGCTACGCGACCGCCTGCTCCGCGCTGCCCCAGGCGCTGCACGCGACCGCCCGGGAGGCCGGGTGGCCGCGGATCGAGCACGCGGCCGCGGCCGCCGGCGCCGACGTCTGCCGCCTCCACTCGCTCGCCGAGCGGTCGGACGAGACGTTCGCCGACGCACCCTGGTCGTTCCGGTCGGGCTGCCCGGCGGAGGCGATGGGCCGCGCCGGGACCGGCGCGGTGCTCCCGCTCGCCGGTCTGACCGTGCTGGAGGCGGGCCGGCGCATCCAGGCCCCGCTCGCCGCGCACCTGCTGGGCCTGCTCGGCGCGGACGTGCTGCGCGTCGAGCCGCCGGGCGGCGACCCGCTGCGCGGCATGCCCCCGTGCAGCGACGGCGTCTCGGCCCGCTGGCTCGCCCTGAACCGCGGCAAGCGCGCCGTCCAGATCGACATCAAGTCCCCGGCCGGGCAGGCCGAGCTGCGCGAACTCGCCTCCGACGCCGACGTGTTCCTGCACAACTGGGCACCGGGCAAGGCCGAGCAGCTCGGCCTGGACGCCGGAGCGCTCTCGCTCACCAACCCCGGCCTGGTCTACGCCTATGCCGGCGGCTGGGCCGGGCGGCTGCCCGGCGCACCGGTCGGTACCGACTTCATGGTGCAGGCCCGTACCGCGGTGGGGGAGGCGGTCCGCCCGGTCGACGAGCCGCCGGCGCCGTCCCTGATGACGCTGATCGACCTGCTCGGCGGCCTGCACGGCGCCGAGGCCGTCCTCGCGGCGCTGCTGCTGCGCGAGCGCACCGGGCGCGGGGTGCGCGCCGAGTCCTCGCTGCTCGGTGCCGCCGAGACGCTCACCGCGCCGGCCCTCCGCCTGGCCCGTACCGGCGCGGAGCCTCGTCGGCCGGCGGGCTTCCGCCGCCCGCTGCCGACCGCCGACGGCTGGGTCGCCCCCGCCGACGACTCGGCTGCCGCCGCCCGACACCACGCCGAGGACCTGCGGTCGCTCGGCACGGCACAGGCGGTCGCCCGGCTGCGCCAACACGGCCTGACCGCCACCGCCGTCAGCACCGACCTGCGGGCCCTGCCCGCCGACCACCGCCTGCGCCACGCGCTGACCCGCGACAACCACGGCGCCCTCGCCGTCCCCACCCCCTGGAGGTTCCTGTGACAGCCCCGATCCCCGACCTGGTACCGGCCGCACTGCGCAGGGCCTGGGCCGCCGACGGCAGTTACCCCGACCTCGACCTCTACGCCCTGTTCCGGGCCCGCCGCATCGCCGATCCGCACCGCACCGCCGTCATCGACGGCAGGGGAAAACTCTGTTACACCCAACTCGACCGTAGGGCACGAGCATTGGCTACCGGACTGCGCGCGGCCGGGATCCTGGCCGGTGACGTGGTGGGCGTCCAACTCCCCAACACCCGCGCGGCGGTGATCGCGGATCTGGCCCTGGCGGCGCTCGGAGCGGTGGCGCTGCCCTTTCCGGTCGGCCGCGGCAGCCGGGAGGCGCGCTCGCTGCTCGGCCGGGCCGGGGCCCGTGCGGTGATCTCCGTCACCGAACACCGAGGGGTCGAGCACGCCCGTGAACTGGCCCAGCTCAGCGGGCAGTTGCCGGATCTCCAGACGGTCGTCGCGGCCGGCCCGGGCGCGCTGCCCGACGGGTGCCTGCGCTACGCCGAGCTGCTGCGCACGGACGCCACCGGCTTCACCCCGGCCCGGCCCGACCCCGACTCCGCCGCCAGGCTCCTGGTCTCCTCGGGCACCGAGGCCGAGCCCAAGATGGTCGCCTACTCCCACAACGCGCTCGCCGGCGGACGCGGCAACTTCCTCGCCTCGCTGCTGACTTCGGGTGCCGCACCGCGCTGCCTGTTCCTGGTGCCGCTCGCCTCCGCGTTCGGCAGCAGCGGTACCGCCGTGACGCTCGCCCGGCACGGCGGCACGCTCGTCCTGCTGGACCGCTTCACCCCCACCGACGCCCTGGAGGCGATCCGGCGCCACCGGCCGACCCACGTCCTGGGCGTGCCGACCATGGTCCGCATGATGCTCGACCTGCCGGCCGCACCGCCGCCCGGGCTGACCGCCCTGGTGCTGGGCGGCGCACCGCTCGACCGGGCCACCCGCGAGGAGGCCGAACGTGCCTTCGGCTGCGCGGTGGTGAACCTGTACGGCTCGGCGGACGGCGTCAACTGCCACACCGGCCTGGACGCCAAGGGACTCCCGGGCGACGGGCCCGGCATCGCGGTCGGCCGCCCCGACCCGGCGGTCGCCGACATCCGGACGGTCTCACCCGACGACGGGTCCGCCACCGCCCCCGGGGAGATCGGCGAGATCACGGCGCGCGGCCCGATGACACCGCTGTGCTACGTCGGCGCGCCCGAGCTGAACCGGCGCTACCGCACCGAGGACGGCTGGGTGCGCACCGGCGACCTGGGGGTGTTCGACGCCGACGGGGTGCTCCGGGTGGTCGGGCGGTTGAAGGACATCGTCATCCGGGGCGGTGCGAACATCAGCCCCGCCGAGGTCGAGGGAGAGCTGTCGGCGCACCCGGACGTCCGTGACGTGCTGTGCACCGGAGTCCCCGACCCGCTGATGGGCGAGCGGCTGGCCGCGTGCGTGGTGCCCCGAGCGGGCCGCCGGCCCACCCTCGAGGAGCTGTGTACCCATCTCGACGGCCGGGGCGTGGAGCGCTACAAGCACCCCGAACGGCTGCTGCTGGTGGACGAGTTGCCGCTGACCCCGGCGGGCAAGCCGGATCGCGCCGCGCTGCGCGGCCTGGCCGCGGCGGCGGAGGGCTGACGGCACGTCGAAGCGGGGGCTGCCCACTGCGGCAGCCCCCGCTTCGACGTTCGCGCGGCTCAGGAGTGGGCGAACTCCTGCGTCAGCTGGGTCGCCGCGTTGCGGTACACCGCGAGCAGATCCAGGTCCGCGCCCGGGTAGTTGACGATGTCCAGTTGCCGGGCTCCGGAGTCGGGCAGCACCGTGCCGGTCGACATGTTCTCGTTGTCGAAGACGAACTGCGGCTTCTTCGCCGAGAGTTGGGCGAGCTGGACGGGCGTGACCGCGTCCGGGCCGTAGGTCCCGACCGGCTGCACGCCGACCATCTTGGCCACCCAGGTGGTGAACTCCTGGGTGACCACGACCGGGGGCTTGCCGCCGGGCCACTCGCCCTTCAGCTGCTGCGACAGCTTGTCGAACTCGGAGGTGAAGGCGGTGTTCCACTGCGCGGCCGTCTGCTCGGTACCGAAGGCCTTGCCGAGCATGGTCACCTGCGCGGTGGTGTTGTCCCGGTCGTCGTCCAGGTTGACCTCGATCATCTTCGCCCTGGACCCCGCGGCGTCCTTGACCCGACCGGCGAACGGCTCGAACGACGCGTACAGCACGAAGTCGGCGCCCTTCACCGCGGTGAGGTCGGTGGGCTTCAGGTCGTAGTCGGGTGCGTGCTTCACGGTGGCCGGGACGAGGTACCTGACGTCCCTGGCCCCGGCGGCCTTGGCGAGCGCGGCCTCCCAGACGGTGGTCGCCACGACCACCGGGCCCTGGGCGGCCGTCGGCGAGGCGGCGTCGGCGGCGGTGCCGCTGGTGGTGGTGCCGGCGCAGCCGGTCAGCAGGAGCAGGCCCGCGCTCAGTGCGAGGAGGGGGCGGACGAGGACGCGGTTGCGCGCCATGAGGTGGTTCTCCGTTCGGGGATCAGATGGGCGGCGAGGGCGACGGCCCCCGCGGCGAGGACGAGCACGGGACCAGGGGGGAGGTTCCAGGCGAGTGAGATCAGGAAGCCGGCCAGGTTCACCACCAGGCCGATGCCGACCGCCCAGCAGGCGATCGAGCTGAGCGAGCGGCCGAGCCGGCGGGCGGCGAGGGCGGGCAGCAGGGTGAGTGAGTCGACCAGCAGCGCGCCGGTGAGCCGGATGGCCGAACCGACCGCGACCGCCACCAGGATCAGCAGCAGCATGGTCATCCGCTGCACCCGGACACCGGAGCAGAGCGCCAACTCCCGGTCGTGCAGCAGCAGCGCCAGGTCACGGCGGCGCCAGAGGACCAGCGCGGGCAGGGTCACGGCGAGCCCGCCCAGCACCATGAGGTCGGTCGGCCGGACGGCCAGGATCGACCCCCACAGCAGCGCGAACGCCCCGTTGGCGTTGACTCCGGACACCGACAGCACCAGCAGCGCCGCGGCGATCGCCAGGCTCATCAGCAGGCCCATGGCGCCCGAGAGGCTGTCGGCGGTCCGGGCCAGCGGTGCCACGCCCGCCCCCGCCAGTCCGCACGCCACGATCGCGCTGAGCCCGGGGTCCAGGCCCAGGATGATGCCCACCGCGATACCGAGCAGTGCGACGTGCATCATCGCGAACCGTACCGGCATGATATCCAGGCCGACGATCACCACGCCCACCAGTGGCAGGCCGAGGGCGGCCAACAGCAGGCCGCCGGCGGCGCGTTGGACGGGCAGCAACTGCAGGAGCGTGCCGACCTGTTCGAGCGCGTTCACTCAGACCTCCCGCAGCCGGCCGGCCGCCATCTCCAGGACACGGTCGCAGCGCGCGGCCAGCGCCCGGTCGTGGGTGACCACCAGCAGGGTCACCGGCAGACCGGTGAGCAGCTCGGCGGCCTCCTCCTGTCCCGCGAAGTCCAGCGCGGCGGTGGGCTCGTCGGCGAGCAGCACCCCCGCACCCGCCGCCACGCAGCCGACCGCCCTGGCCAGGTGCATCCGCTGCAGCTGACCGCCCGACAGCGCGCTCAGCGGGCGGTCGGCGAGCCCACCCACGCCGAGCCGGTCGGCCGCCGCGGCGGCCTGCGCCGCCGCGCCGCTGCTGGCCAGCAACTCCCGTGCCAGCAGCGGGAAACGGCCGACGGCGGGCCGCTGCGGGATCCAGCCGCAGGCCCGCCTGCGCCAGGCCCATTCGGCCGCCGTCCGGGTGCCGCGCCCGCCGACCAGCAGCTCGCCGGCGACCTCCCGGTGCAGGCCGAGCACCGCGCGCAGCAGCGTGGTCTTGCCCGACCCGTTGGTGCCGGTCAGCGCGATCCGCTCGCCCTGCGCCACGTCGAGGTCGACGCCCTGGACGGCCTCCAGGCGGCCGTGCCGGCACACCACGTCGCGCAGCCGGATCGGCAGCCCGGAGTTCGGTATGTCCCTCTGCCGGGCCGCGACCGCGCCCGGCTGTTGCCTGTTGTACTCCACGGGACGTTAGTCGGGCCGTGGAGCCGCCGAGTTCCCACGAGATCCCGGACGGCCCGCACCCGGTGCCGTCCCGCTCAGCCGGCGCGGGACGTGCCGCCAGGTGCGCAGCCGCAGGCTGTTGGCCACCACCAGCAGCGAGCTGGCCGACATCGCGGCGGCCGCGAGCATCGGGTTGAGTAGCCCGGCGGCCGCGAGGGGGATGAGCACCGCGTTGTAGCCGAACGCCCAGAGCAGGTTGACCCGAATGGTGGCCAGCGTCCGCCGGGCCAGTCGTACCGCGACCACCAGGGACTCGATGTCCCCGCGCACCAGCGTCAGTCCCGCGGCGCCGATCGCCGCGTCCGTGCCGGAGGCGAGGGCGACCCCGAGATCGGCGGAGGCCAGCGCCGCCGCGTCGTTGACACCGTCCCCGACCATGGCGACGGTCCGCCCGGCGGCGCGCAGTTCGGCGACCAGTTCGGCCTTGCGCTCGGGCGAGGCGGCGGCATGCACGGTGCGGATGCCGAGTTCTTGGGCGACGGTGCGTGCGGCCCCCGGCCGGTCCCCGGTCAGCAGCACGGGTTCCAGGCCCAGCCCGCGCAGCCGGTGCACGGTCCGCCAGCTGCCGGGTCGCAGGGCGTCGCCGACCACCAGGACCCCCGCCGCCCGGCCGTCCAGCTCCACCAGCACGGCGGTCCGTCCCTGGGCCTCGGCGCGCGCCACCACGTCCCGCAGCTCATCAGGGAGTTCCGACTGGTCGTCGGGGCGCACCAGCCGCACCTTCCGCTGCTCGACCGTACCCGCCACGCCGAGCCCCGCGGTCGCCGTGAAACCCGTGACGCCCGGCAGTGGTGGCCCGCAGCGTTCCCGCGCGGCCGCCGCGATCGCCCGGGCGATCGGGTGCTCGGAGCGCTGCTCCACCGCCCCGGCCAGCCGCAGGACCTCCTCCACCGTCTCGCCCGGAGCGGGGACGGCCTCCGCCAGCCGCATCCGCCCGGTGGTCAGGGTGCCGGTCTTGTCCAGCAGGACGGTGTCGATCCGCCGTAGGCTCTCCAGCACCTCGGGACCACGGATCAGCACGCCCAGTTCGGCGCCCCGGCCGGTCGCGGCCAGCAGCGCCGTCGGTGTCGCCAGCCCCAGCGCGCACGGGCACGCCACCACCAGCACCGCCACCGCCGCCGTGACCGCCGACTGCGGCCCCGCACCGGAGCCCAGCCAGTACCCGAGCACACCCACCGCCACCGCCAGCACACCCGGCACGAACACGCCGGCGACGGCGTCCGCCAGCCGCTGCGCCCGCGCCTTGCCGGCCTGGGCGTCGGCCACCAGTGCGGTGATCCGGGCCAGTTGGGTGTCCGCACCGACCGAGGTCGCCCGTACCACCAGCGCTCCACCGACGTTCAGGGTCGCCCCGGCGACCGGGTCGCCCGGGCCGACCTCCACCGGTACGCTCTCGCCGGTCAACAGGCCGAGGTCCAGCGCCGAGTTCCCCTCGACCACCACCCCGTCGGTGGCCACCTTCTCGCCCGGCCGGACCGCGAACTCCTGTCCGGGCAGCAATCGTTCGATCGGGACGAGGCGTTCGACGCCCGCCTCCAGGACGCTGACCTCCTTCGCGCCCAGCTCGGCCAGCGCCCGCAGCGCCGAACCGCTGGCCCGCCGCACCCGGCCCTCCAGCGCGCGGCCGCACAGCACGAACAGCGGCACGCCCACCGCCGCCTCCAGGTAGACGTGGGTGCCACCGCTGCCGGCCGTCAGCGAGAACGGCATCCGCATCCCGGGCGCTCCCGCGCCGCCGAGGAAGAGCGCGTAGGCCGACCAGCCGAAGGAGGCCACCACCCCCAGGCTCACCAGGGTGTCCATGGTGGCGGTCGCGTGCCGCAGGCCCCGCAGGCACCGCTGGTGGAACCCGGCGGCCCCCCAGCCCACCACCGGCGCGGCCAGCGCGAAGCAGAGCCACTGCCAGTCACGGAACTGCAACGGCGGCACCATCGAGAGCACCAGCACGGGCAGCGCCAACACGGCCGTCACCACCAGCCGGGTCCGCTCCCCGGCGGGTTCCGCGACGGCGGCCGGCCGGTCGCCCACCGGCTCGGCGGTGTATCCGGCCCGCTCGACGGCGGCCACCAACGCGGCCACCGGAACGTCCACCGGGTGCACCACCCGGGCGCGGCCGGTCGCCAGGTTGACGCCCGCCGTCACCCCCTCGATCCGGGCCAGCCGCTTCTCCACCCGTGACACGCAGGCCGCGCAGGTCATCCCGCCGACCTCCAGGTCGGTGGTGGCGAGCCCGTCGAGCCCCGTCGGGGCGGTCACCGTGCCATCCCCATGGTCATCCCCGGCATGTCGTCATCGGAGTGATCCGTCGAGCCCGGCGCCGGCCGCGGGGAAGACGGTCCGACGGCTCGGCCGGCGGCGAACGAGCCGGCGAAGATCAGGAGCAGCAGCAGGGCGAAGCCCAGCAGCACGAGGGGCGGTCGAGCGCCCGATGGTGTCTGTCGCACACCACAGCAGTCGGGCCCGGTCACCTGGAAGTTCCCGTCGCCCGCCGAGCGGGTGGGGCACGCGGTCACAGCCGGCTCCACGTGCCCCACCCGGCGGCCCGTCAGGCCGCGCAGACCAGCTCGGCCGGTGCCTGCGCGGCGATCGCGGGAAGCACCTCGTCGGTGTGCCGCTCCGCCTCGGCGAGCAGGGCGACCAGCGCCGTCCGGGCCCGGAACACCCGCGAGCGCACCGTGCCGACCGGACAGCCGGTCAGCTGCGCCGCCTCGTCGTACGGCAGGCCCAGCACGCTCGTCAGGACGAACGCCGTACGCCGCTCGGCGGGCAGCGTCGCCAGCAGGTCTGCCAGCGCCACGCCCTCCTCGAAACCGGGCAGGCCGCACGGCTGGGCGCACTCGGCCACCGTCTGCCAGTCGGCGGTGTCCAGCAGCCGGGGCCGGGCGGCCGCGCACCGGAAGCGGTCCACGACGGTCCGGCGCGCGATCGACAGCAGCCAGGTCCGCGCGGAGGACCGGCCCTCGAAGCGCGGCAGGCTGCGCAGGGCCCGCAGGTAGGTGTCCTGGGTGAGGTCGTCGGCGGCCTGCGGGTCCGCGCTCAGGTGTGCCACGTAGCGCCAGACGTCGCGGTGCGTCGCGCGGACGAACGCCTCCACGGCCGTCGGGTCACCGTCGCGCGCGGCGAGCGCGCAGTCGGTCACCGCCGCGTCGTCGCAGGGTGGTTGACGTCGCGCCGGGCGGGGGCGCGGCAGGGCAGGGGTCATCGCCTTGGGTCCTTGTCAGAACGGAGGGGGAGCGGCGGACGGCCGCGGGACGGTGCCGGGGCACGCGGCAGCGCCACCGCACCCGGCAGGGCACGGTGTTCAGCGGCGCGGTCTCGGCGCGGAGCTGTCAGAGGACAGCGGTCCCGGCGGGCGGACCCCGAGAGGTGATGGCGTGGACGAGCAGCAGGCGACACAGCCGCTGCGAGGTGCCGCGCGCTGTCGGCCGAAGGCGCGGCCGGTGCGGCGGGCGGGCGAGGCGGAGCAGCAGGAGCAGCGGGGCGAACAGGCGGATCGCGAGCGTACGGCCGAACCGGAACACGGCGCGCTCACCGGCCGACAGCCACAGGCCGAGCAGGAGCGCGGCGACCAGGTGGGCCGCCAGCATGCCCACCGCCCCGCCGCCGTGGGACGCCATGTCCATCGGCGGGACGGCCTGCTGTGGACCCATGCCCATGCCCATGCCGGGCATGCCCGGCATACCCGGCATACCGGCAGGCGGTTGGGACAACCGGTCGCCGAGGCCGGCCGCCTCCAGGAGCTGCACCGCCTGGGCGGGCGACGGCGCGCTCCGGCTGCACAGCAGCAGTTGGGCCCACTGCTGCGCGAGGCCGCTGCCGGCCGGCCCAGGCGAGCCGACCACCGCCTGGCTGAACGAGAAGAAGACGTGCAGGGCGGCCTGCGCACCGACCGTCAGGCCGGTCACCAGCAGCGGGCCGCGCTCCCGGCCGGTCAGCCACCAGGCGGTGACGCCGACTCCGGCGAAGGCGACGGCCAACGCCCACCCCGGGACGGGCTCGCCGGACATCAGCGCGTGCCCGAGCGCGCCGAGCAGCACGCAGGCGGCCGCGAACACCGCGGCCCGTCCCGTTCGTGCGCCTCGTCTGACTGTCATGGCGGCCCATCGTCGCATCCGGCGACCGCCGCCCACAGACCCGGGGTCGGCCAAAAACGGCAGTGCGGTCGCAGAGTCCACGCGTGATCGGCATCACACGGGGGGCTCGGAACCGATCGGTCGTCGGAACCGACGAACAGGGCGGGCCGGACTCCGCACTGTCCCGCGATCGGATCGCATCGTATGCGCAGCATCCATCCGTGGGTGGTCTGCGGGGTTGGGCGGGGGTCAGCAGCCGACCCGCTAGGCAGGGGCATGCCGACGCGGTGAGAAAGAACACCGCGGGGTTCGCCGCAGCACCACCGGGCAACGTCAACACCGGTCGATGCCGGTCGGCCCGCAGTGTCGCCGTCCGTGGTGACGACCGCACCGGCTCCGCCTCCCAGGGGGCTCCAGGGTGCCACCGAGCAGGGGGTGCCACGAGGTGGCCGCCATGTCCGCCTCCGCCCCCTCCACCTCCCCGCGCCGGCGCGCTCCGTGGCACTCGACTTCCGAGTGCCGCGCGGCCGTGCCGTTCGCGACGGTCTGCGTGGTGCTGGCGGCGGCCGGTCAAGCGACACCGCCTCCGCCTGACGCCAAGGGCTGGGGCGGGACACCGATCGGTGTCCCGCCCCAGCCCTCGCCTTCGGCGCCGTCCGTCAGGCCGGCGTCGCGAGCAGGTCGTCCAGGGCGCCGCTCTTGGCCTGGGCGACGAGGTCGCGGAACTGCTCCTCGCTCATCTGGACCTGTTGGCCGAAGTCGTCGGTGATCCGGATCCGCTTCTCCACCGGAGCCACTTCGTCGACGAAGAGCTGCGGGCAGCCGCAGTTGCAGTTTCCGCAGAAAGTCGCGATCGGTTCCTTGTCGATGTCGTGCATGGGTGCCGCCTCGGGTGCCGCTGGTGCGTAGACGCTGCTGTCACCTGCTGGATGCCCGGGGCCCGAAGTACGGCAAACGCGAAACGGTCGTCGCCCGATCGACGCGGCGTCAGGTTTGGACGACTGGCAGTAATTCCGCTACGATGGAAAATTCCGGTCCAGCCCCGGGAACCCGGCCCGCCATCGGGCCGACTACCTGGGCAGGGCTAGTGGCGGACATTCGAGCGGTCGGCGGTCGGGAGTGCCGTGGTCGCACCGATGAAGTGCCATGAGGTGGACCGTTGTCAGAACAGCGCGTCCTGCTGAGGGCAGGGGCGTTTCAAAGGTCCAGTGATCTCGTAGCTGGGCTGGTGGCCGAGGTCTTGGAGGCGGCCGAGGACCTCGCCGGCCGTCGCCGCGCTGGCCTGCTGGGAGGGCTGGATCCGGCACGCCTGCCGCGAGTTGCCCGGCGACCCGCTCTGACCCAGGCCTGCGGGCCCTACTCGCCGGCGAGGCCGTCGGTGAGCTCCCTGACGATGTCCAGGTGGCCCACGTGGCGGGCGTACTCCTGCAGCACATGGAACAGGATCCAGCCCAGCGTGGGCCGCGCCGAGCCGTCGTCCGGGAACCGGCCGCCGGCGGCGGCAGCGGTGGTCAGCGGGGTGCCGGAAACCACCTTTCGGGTGTGCTCGCCGCCCGCGTGCAGCGCGAGCAGCAGCTCCGCAGCCGTCTCGTCCGGGCCGACGTGCCATCGGTCGTCCGGCCCCCGGTCGCCCCACGGTGCCGACACCTGCTCGCCCAGAAAGCCCCAGCGCAGCCAGCGCTGCTCCATGTGCACCAGGTGCTTGAGCAACTCCAGCGGGCTCCACCCGGAGGGCACCCGGCTGGCTCGCAGCTCCGGGTCCGACAGGCCGGCGATCTTGGCGCTGACCGCCGACCGGTAGTAGTCGAGATAACCCAGCAACAGCTCGCTCGGATCCGAGAGTTGCTGATCCGGCTCGGGCAGGGAGAAAGTCATGCCGCAGAGTCTGCCATCCCACGCCACTCCGGGCTGCCACTGGAACATCGAGGGGGAGTCGATGTACTGGCGGATCCGCAGCCCGTGCTCGGAGCCAGCACGCTCGCCCCGGTCACCGCACGTCCTCGGGTGCGAGCCGCTGGTTGTCCGAGGCGAGCGACGCGTCAGGTTTGTCGATGCCTGGTCGGGACTTGTGCCGGCGTGGCCTGGAGTGCGGCGGCTACGAACGAGGCGACCAGCGGCCGGCGGTCCTGCTCGAGCCAGGCGAGCACCAGGCGACTGGGCGGCGCGTCGGTCACCGGGACGCAGACCAGGCCGGCCGGGGCCGGTTCGACCAGCGAGCGGGGCAGCACCCCGACCATCCGGCCCACCGTGATCATCTGGAGCATCTGGACCACGTCGGCGACCTCGGGACCGGTGCCATCGCCCCCGGGAACTCCCTTCCAGCGTGGCAGCGTCTCACCCTCCAGATCGGACACGCGTACCGAAGCGCGGCCGGCCAGCCGGTGCCCGGACGGGACGATGACCACGCGGTCCTCGGCGTGCAGCGTCTCGTGGGCCAGGCCGTCCAGGTCGTCGAACGGCGCGTAGAGCAGGCCGACGTCGGCCCGTCCATCGCGTAGGAAGTCGGCGCGATCGGCCGGCCCACTGAACAGGATGTCCACCTGGCGGGCGTCGGGCTGCTGTGCGTATGCGGCCAGGATCCCGGACAGCAGGCCGGCGTCGCCGCCGGGTTTGAGCACAAGCCGCAGGTGGGGCTGGGTATCGCCGGCACGCTGGGCGCGCCGGACGGCGGCGCCGACCGCGTTGAGCGCGCGCCGGCCGTGTTCCTGCAACGCCTTCCCGGCCGGGGTGAGCTCGACGTGCCGGCTGGAGCGGACGAAGAGCGGGACACCGAGCCGGGTCTCGATCCGTCGGATGGCCTTCGACAACGCCGGCTGGGCGATCGAGAGCCGGACGGCGGCCCGGCCGAAGTGCAGCTCGTCGGCTAGTGCGATGAAGTACTCAAGCTCGCGGGTCTCCAGGTCAATCATGCCTCCAGGTTATCGATGAGTGCCGAACCGGTCTTGGACACCAGCGGCGTGGGCCGTCAAGAATTGAGGCATGATCAACCACATGATGATGGTCTCCTTCGACCAGCCCCTGCTCGCCACCGAGCTCGATCAATATCTCGCGGACATCGAACGCGTCATGCTCGACAGCGGTGTCGTGCAGTCGGTCGTGGCCCGGCGCCACATTCCCGTCCCCGGCGAGGAGGCCATTCCGGCACTGATCGCGACCGCGATCGTGCAGATCTCCGTGGCCGACACCGAGGCACTGGCGAAGGCGTTCACCGCGCCCGGCGTCCACGAGATCATCGACCGCTGGCAGTCGCGGCACCCGTACAAGGTGGGCTGGGCGAACCACGAGCCGCTGGCATGAGCGGCGCCTTCCGAAAGGTGGGACTGGTCACCGGTGCCGGGAGCGGGATCGGCCGCGCGACGGCGCTGGAGTTCGCCCGGAGCGGCGCCGCGGTGGCCGTGCTCGACATCGACGCGAGCGGTGCGGCCGAGACCACCGAGATGATCAGGGAGGACGGCGGGGAAGCCCTGGCCGTCACCGTGGACATCGCCGACGAACGTTCCGTCCAGACGGCCGTCGAGCGCACGGTCGGGGCGTACGGCGGTCTCGACTTCGCCGTGAACAACGCCGGCATGGCCTCGCACCACCGCAGGCTCGAGAAGATGACCCCGGACGAGTTCGAGCGCGTGGTCCGCGTCAACCTGACCGGGACCTTCCTGTGCATGAAGTACGAACTGCCCGCGCTGCGGGGTCGTGGAGGCGGCGCGATCGTCAACATCGCCTCCAACGGCGGCCTGTACGCGATTCCGACCGCCCCCGCCTACGTGGCCGCGAAGCACGGCATCGTCGGGCTCACCAAGGTCGCCGCGGTCGACTACGCACCGGACAACATCCGGGTCAACGTCGTGTGCCCCGGCCCGACCCGCACGCCCGGGTTCGAGCGGGTGGCGGCCGGCACCGACATGACCGCGCGGCAGGAGGCGGTCACGCCGCTCGGCCGGCTGGCCACGCCGGAGGAGGCCGCTGCGGCGGCGGTCTGGCTCTGCTCGGACGCCGCTTCCTACGTCACCGGGATCGCGATGTCGGTCGACGGGGGGCGACGGGCATGAGGGTCATCGCGGTCGAGGAGCACCTGGCAACCGAGGCGTTCCTGCGCGTCGCGCACGGCCTGGACGTCGTGCCGGGCGACGAGACCGAGATGGCTCTGATGCGCACGGTGGAGAGGCCTGCTGGTTTTCGCGCCCGGCTCGTCGATCTCGATGCCCGGCTGCGGGAGATGGAGGCGCTCGGACAGAACATGGCCGTGCTCAGCCTCAATCCGCCCGGGGTCCAGCCCTATCCGGCGGCCGACGCGGTGCCGCTGGCCCGGGAGTTCAACGACGCGCTGGCCGCAGTCGTGCGGCGGCACCCGGCACGGTTCGGCGGACTGGCCACAGTGGCGCCGCAGGATCCGCTCGCCGCGGCCGCCGAGATCGAGCGGGTCATGGGCCCGCTCGGACTCAACGGCATCATGATCAACTCACACACCGGTGGAAGGTACCTGGACGAGCCGGAGTTCACGCCGCTGCTGGAGGCGGCCGAGGCGAACCGGGCACCGGTCTACCTCCACCCGCGAGCGCCGAGCATGCTCGCCGCGTACCGCGACTACGGTATGCCCGGAGCGATCTGGGGATACCAGGCCGAGGCCGGGCTGCACGCCGTGCGGCTCATCCTCAGCGGCACGCTGGACCGCCACCCGGGGCTGACCGTCGTGCTCGGGCACCTCGGCGAAGGCCTCCCGTACTGGCTGCGGCGGATCGACAACCGGCACGCGTTCGCCACGCGGACGCCAGGGGCGGCCACACCGATGCCAAACCTGTCGCTCACACCGAGCGAGTACTTCCGCCGCAACTTCGTCATCACCACGAGCGGCATCGACGATCCCGACGTGCTCGGGCTGGCCCTGCGCTGGGTCGGCGAGGACAGCATCATGTTCGCGATCGACTACCCGTACGAGGACCCGGCGACTGCCGTGGCCTTCCTGCGGGACGTGCCACTGACCGACGGTCAGCGGACGGCGATCGGACACCGCACGGCTGAGCGCGTATTCGGTATTGCTTACAACCCGCGCAGATAGGCGTCGGGGTGAGGTGACCCCCGGAACGTGGACACAGGGGTTCATGCTGCGTGTGAGAGTCTAGCGTGCGTGTGGTGTTGCTGTTCGAACTCGATCGGTGAGAGGTAGGACAGCGTGCTGTGGCGACGGCGGGCGTTGTAGTAGGTCAGCCACTGGAAGATCTCCAGTCTTGCCTGGCTCATTGTCAAGAACAGCTTCTTGTACATCACCTCTCGCTTCAGTCCTTGCCACAGGCTCTCGGCCAGGGCGTTGTCGTAGCTCGAGCCGACCCGGCCCATGCTCCTGCGGATCCCGTGCCGGTCGCAGACCTCGGCGAACGCGGCCGAGGTGTATTGCGAGCCGCGGTCCGAGTGGAAGATCACCCCGGTTACGTTCCCGCCCCGGGCGGCCACGGCGGCCTCCAGGGCGTCGATGACCAGCTCGGCGCGCATGTGCGGGGCCATGGACCAGCCGACCACCCGCCGCGAGTACATGTCGATGACCGAGGCCAGGTAGAGCCAGCTGCCGCCGACCTGGATGTAGGTGATGTCGCCGCACCAGCGCTGGTCGAGTCCGGCGGCGGTGAAGTCCCGGCCGATCAGGTCCGGGGCGGGCGGCGCGACCAGGTCCGGGACCGTGGTGCGCTTGCGGCGCCGCAGGTGGCGGCCGACGATGTGACGCTCGCGCATCAGCCTCGCCACCCGTTCGCGGTTGACCGTGTGCCCGAAGCCGCGAAGCTCGGCGTGGACCCGCCGGGCCCCGTAGGTCTCCTTGTGCTCGGCATGGATCTCGCGGATCTCGGCCACCAGGGCCTCC
>NZ_JBVHLF010000082.1:0-29102 GCF_055559155.1 Kitasatospora sp. NPDC024654 | reverse complement strand
CGCTCCCGCGCGGTCAGGCCACCCCCATCGGGATACCTCACCTCCCATACATAGAGCCGAACTGACTATCTGTCACCCCCATCTGCAAGCCTCAGCAGCGCGCGCAGCAAGCCTTCCAGCTCGGCGTCGAACACGCCCAGCTCGCGCAGCTGCGGCAGGGTCGCGCGCGGGTAGCGGTGGCGGCGGATCGAGATCGATACTCGTCCCGATACCGCCATCACCGCGAACATGCGAGAGCCGTCGGGGAGTTGGATGTTCAGCCGGGGAACCGCTCGGTCGAACCGCCGTTCTTCCGCCCCGCCGCGGGAGGCGATCGTGCGGATCAGCTCCACCAATTCGGTGTCGGTGGCGGCGATCGGCGCTACCTGTGCCTTGCCTCCGTCGGCGTAGCGGACGAAGACCCGGTCGCACCCGTTCGCGTCGATGTTCTCGATCTCGCCGTCGTCCAGCAGCGCCTGCAGCCCGCCAAGGCCGAACAGCGCGGCGTGTGCGGCGCGCACCGCCCGTCTCGCGGCCTCGGCCTCCAGGGCCGGCCGCCCCGCCATGATGAGCTCGCCGGTGCGTCGCTCCAGTAACTCGGAGAGCAGCCGCTCCCCCACCGAACGACGCTGGTGAGCGGTCAACGGCGCGCCACCGGCCGCCTCTACCTGCTGGCTGTGCTCCAGAAGGAGCCCGCCAACCTCGACACGCAACGCTTCGGCGAATTCCCGCTCCAGTTCTCCGCTCTCCACCATCGTCATGACCGCTCACCGCCCAACGCTGCCGCCAACTCGGTCTGCCCGTGCTCGTTCTCGCCGCGCTTCGCCGGCTGTGGGGTAGGCAGCAGCCCGCCCAGGGCGTCGGCGAGGTGACGCGCCTCGTCCAGCAGCGGGAACCTGCGCCGGGGAAACAGCCGGCGCTCCGGCCGACCACCGCGCAGCAGGCAGGCGCTCGGCGCATCGAACGGCAGCAGCCGGCACAGGTCGGCGCCCAGGACCTGGCCGACCTCCAACGCGGGCCACCCGCACGAGCCGACGAGCACGACCGCCACCCGCCGAGCAGCCGAACGCAGCCGCGGCACCGCCGCCTCGGCATGCGCGAGATCCTCGACCGCTCCCCTGGTCGTCAGGACGACCAGATCAGCCGCGGCCACCAGTTTCGACACCGGCCCGAGCGACATGCCCATGCGGCCGACATCGGCTACGACCACGCCCGAACCCAACTCGGCTTCCTCCCAGAGTTCTTCCAGAACCCCCAGGGCCGCCGAACTCTGCTCGGGAGTCGCCGGCGCAACAACCAGAGGCACACCGCCGGACAGCCGCTGCGCGTGCTCCCGAACCAGCCCCTCGCTCAACCCCGCTCGGCGAGCAGCAGCGGCCAGGGTGACCAGGGACGGCGCGGCGAGCAGGCCGAACCGCAGCAGGCCGTCACCGCCCGACGGATCCGCCTCCATCACCACCGGGGCCCCCTGCCCCGGCCAGGCAGCTGCGAGGGCCAGCGCCGTCGTACTCACGCCCGGCGCGCCCTTTGCCGAGCCCACCACGATCAGAGCCATCCTCCGTCAACTCCCCGCGGCCGTGGCGCCCGCAGGCGCCTGAGCGGGCAGGACGACCAGCGCCGGCTCCTGGAACTGCGCCGCGCGCATCGCGCCGCCCTGGTCGCACACCATCGTCACCACCACCGTTCCGGCACCACCCGGCCCCGGACGGGCGTCCAGGACCACACCGCGGACCGGCGTGTCCCCTGTACCGGCCGAAGTTCCGGGGCCCGCGGGCTTCGTCTCCGAGACCACGACCTGCGCCCCCGGCCCGACCATCGGCGGTACGTGCCCGTTCTTGATGGACACGGTGGCCAGCGCTTGTCCGGCGCTCGGAAGCGCCGAGGCGAGCTCCTCGTCGGAGAGCAGCGCTCCGGCCGGCAGCGCTGCCGACACTGCCCGCCCGACCACGTCGGCCCGGCGTGAAGCCGCCAACACCGGCGCACCGGCGTGTTCGCCGATGCTCACGACCCGCACGTCGCCATCCGCGAGGACCTGCCCGAACGACACCGGCCGAGCCAGCGCCAGGACCGTCGTCCGATCGCTCGAAGCCACAGCCGCAGTCCAGAAGCGAGTCTCGCCCGGACCGTCGCCTGTCGCCAGCACCAAGGCGTCGGACTGTGCCGGAGGCAAGCCTTGCTCCGCGCCGGGTGCCGTCAGGCGTGCCCCGGCTGCGGACC
The DNA here is from genome assembly GCF_055559155.1 of Kitasatospora sp. NPDC024654. Classification (NCBI taxonomy): domain Bacteria; kingdom Bacillati; phylum Actinomycetota; class Actinomycetes; order Kitasatosporales; family Streptomycetaceae; genus Kitasatospora; species Kitasatospora sp. NPDC024654. The sequence continues at coordinate 26,906 of NZ_JBVHLF010000082.1, read as the reverse complement.
TGACCTCGCGTTCCTCCATCGGGTCGTCCCGTAGTCTGGCCAGCCGCTCCCTCACCAGCGGCGTACCAGGTGCCGAAGCAATACCCCAGCAGGCGCGCGCCCGACTCGCAGTCCCAGAGCGACTCAATGTACGCCTGCTCCAGCCAGGTCGGTGCGGCGGCGTTCCTTGTCACGATCGCTCAGCGCCAGCAGGCGCAACGCAGCGAACACGGTCGAGACCGTCAGGTACATCAGACGAAGTAGCACGAGCGATCATCATGCCCTGCCACTCACGCTGCGTCCCAAGCCGCCCGACCTGCCTGCGTTCCGCGTAATTCAGGGGCTCTGGAGTCCCTGCCGGGTTGAAGGTGCAGGTCAACTGGTTGAGGGCTGGTGACGCGGCCAGATTCGCCTAGAGACGCGATTTTGCGGATTCGCCTGCGCTGACCTGGAGTTGGTCCGTAGGGTCTGGAGTCGTGTATGTGAAGACGACGAAGCGGGAGAACAAGTCCGGCACGGTCCGGTACCTGCACCTGGCCCACAACGAGTGGGATCCGGTGAAGGGCCGGGCGGTCCCGAAGGTGCTGTTCACGTTCGGCCGTGAGGACGACCTCGACCGGGACGCGGTGAAGCGCCTGGTCGCGTCTCTATCGAGGCTGCTGGAGCCGGGTGAGGCACTGGCGTCGACGGCAGCGGGTGACCTGGAGTTCGTCTCGTCGGTCCCGTTCGGCGGCACCTACGTCCTCGATCATCTCTGGCGGCGGTTGAGGATCGACAGGATCGTCGGTCAGGTCGGGCAGCCCAAACGGGGCCGGCGCCGGGACATGTCGGTGACCGAGCGGGTGCTGTTCTCCCTGGTCGCGAACCGGGCCCTGGCGCCGTCGTCGAAGCTGGCCGCCGCGGACTGGGTCACGCACGACGTGCATGTCGAGGGCCTGCCGACCACCGACGACGACGCCTGCTACCGGGCGATGGACTGGCTCCACGAGGTGACCGACTACCTGGAGAAGCGGGTGTTCGACGAGGTCGCGAACCTCCTCAACCTCGAAGTCGACCTGCTGTTCTTCGATACCACCAGCACCTACTTCGAGCTGGAGGAGGCCGACGAACCCGCCACCCGCGACGACAGGGGCCGCCTCCTGACGGACGACCGCCCAACCGCCGAAGAGGATGGCGAGCGCGCGCAGCAGGCCGGGTTCCGCACCTTCGGCAGGTCCAAGGACTCCCGCGACGACCTGCCGCAGATCGTGATCGGGATGGCCGTCACGAGGGACGGGATCCCGGTCCGCGTCTGGTCCTGGCCCGGCAACACCGGTGACCAGAAACTGATCCGGCAGGTCAAGGACGACATGCGGGACTGGACCCTGAGCAAGATCGTGTGGGTCACCGACCGGGGGTTCTCCAGCGAACGCAACCGCCGCTACCTCCGCCAGGGCGACCACGCCTACCTCGTCGGCGAGAAACTCCGCTCCGGCAGCCCGGAGGTGAAGGCCGCACTGTCCCGCCAGGGCCGCTACAGCGAGATCGCCGGGAACATGCGGGTCAAGGAGGTACGGATCTCCGACACCGAACGGTTCGTCATCTGCCACAACCCCGAGGCCGCCACCCGTGACCAGCACATACGCGAACAGCTCGTCTCCCAGCTCACGACCCTGATCGAGGGCACCGACAAGCTCAGCGACTTCAAGCGCGGCGAACTCCGCGGCAAGATCGCAGACAAGCCCGGCCTCAACCGCTACCTCCGCACCACCCCGGCCGGCAAACTCCGCATCGACACCGCGAAGATCAAGACCGAGGAGAACCTCGACGGCAAGTATCTGCTGCGATGCTCCGACCCGCATCTGTCGGCCGAGGACGTCGCCCTCGGCTACAAGCAACTCCTCGAAGTCGAGCGGGGCTGGCGGGACATGAAACAGATCATCGACCTGCGGCCCGTCTATCACCGGCTCGAGGAACGCATACGCGCACACGTCGTCCTCTGCTGGCTCGCCCTGCTACTGATCCGCATCATCGAGACCACCACCGGCGAGACCTGGACGATCATCCGCCGCGAGCTCGACCGGCTCCATCTCGGCACGTTCACCGGCCCTACCGGCCTGTTCCGGCAGGTCACCACTCTCACCAAGACCCAGACCGACCTCCTGGCCAAGCTCGGCATCCCCACACCGAAGCAGATCATCGCCCTCGAACCCGCACCCCGCTGACCAGCACGAACACCAGCGCCTAGAGAAACGACTCTCAGGCGCCCTCACCTATGTCCGCGCAGGTCAGACCCCAGATTCGTGACTCTAGGCCGCTGAATTACGCGGAACGCAGGACCTGCACAGAGGTACTTTCCGGCACGCACACGTTGGAGATCCCCGCGCGGCGGACGTCGCCAGGTGCCTCACACGCATCCCGGCCTGTCGCGCGGCCCCGTGGCGGTTCCGGCCGAATGAGCGTCAGCCTGGGAGGAGTTGTCTGCGGTGCCGCAGGAACAGGGCGAGGGCCGCGAGCGAGGGCGCGTCCTTGAACCGGCCCTCAGCGACCAGCCGCCACAGTTCGTCCTGCGGGAACCACCGGGCGACCAGTCCCTTCTCGGTTTCGTCGAGCTGTGGCCGACCGGCCGTCAGGTCCTCGGCGAGGAAGACGTGGAAGCCCTGGTCGCAGTAGCCGTACGCCTCGAAGAGGTGGCCGATCCGGGTCATCCGCCCGGCCCGCAGACCGGTTTCCTCGGCCAGCTCCCCGCGGGCCAGTTCCACCGGATCCGCGCCGGGGTCGTCCTCCCAGGAGCCCTGCGGGAACTCCCAGTAGCGACCCCGCACGGGGTAGCGGTACTGCTCCACGAGGTGGAACCCGCCATCCGACCAGGGCACGACGAGTGCGAAGTCCGGTTTTTCCACGACGCCGAAGATGCCCTGGCGCCCGTCCCGCCGCCGGGTCCGGTCCTCGCGTACGGTCATCCACCGGTTGCGGTAGACCACGGTGGAGCTGACGGTGGTCAGTTCGGCCTCCTCCCCCGCCGACGACGGGGCTGCCGTGCTGGGCCCGGTGTCCTGGACGGGCCGGTCGCCGCCCTCCGTCACGTGCGTTCCTGTTCCCGGGCCGGCTCGTGCTCGTCGGACGTCTCGAGGTAAGCCGCGCGGACGCCGCCGAGGAGCCGGGCGTGCATCACCCCGTTGCTTGCCAGGAAGGCGCCCGAGTCGAGCCGCGCGGTTCCGTCCAGGTCGCTCCAGTGGCCGCCGGCCTCCTCGATGATCAGGGAGGGGGCCGCCACGTCCCAGACGGACGTGCCGGCCGACAGCGCGCCTTCGGCCGCGCCCTCGGCCACCAGCATGTGGCCGTAGAAGTTGCCGATGCCCCAGGCGGTGCGGAAGCCGCTGGCGAAGCCGCCGAGCCGCGCCATCTGGGCCGGGGTGTACTCGTGCGCGCCGCCGAAGCTGAAAGAGGCTTCGGCCCGGTCCGCCACCGCCGAGACCCGCAGTCGGCGGCCGTCGCCGTCGTGGGCACCGCGGCCGCGGCTCGCGGACCAGCCTCGACCGAGCGCGGGGGCCGCGATCACGGCGTCGGTGACCAGCCCGCCGGCGCACCAGGCGAGGAGCACGCCCCACAGGGGCACGCCACGGCGGAAGTTCTCCGTGCCGTCGATGGGGTCCACGATCCAGTGCCCGGCATCACCTGCGGTACCGCCGAACTCCTCGCCCATCACCGGCTCGCCGGGGGCGAGTTCGGCAAGGACCTCGCGGATCCGCTGCTCGGTGGCCAGGTCGGCCTCGGTCACCAGGGAGCCGTCCTGTTTCGCCCAGTTCCGCACCCGGGGCCTGCGGAAGAAGTCGAGCGCAGTGCGCGACGCCTGTTCCGCCGCGAGCCGGGCGATGCGCAGCCGGTCGCCCTCGCCGCCGGCTCCGGAGACATCAGAGGTCATGGTAGGAGGATCCCTCGATCTGCAGACGCCCGATCAGTTCCTTGCAGAAGTCGTCGTTCGGGCCCATCAGGGAGGCCGCAAGCGCGTCGCGCAGGTGCCGTTCGATGGACAGCACGCCGCGGGAGTACGCCACCCCGCCGCTCGCCATCATCGCCTCCCGGGCGATGTCGGCCGCCGCCTCGGCCGCCGCGACCTTGCAGGAGGTCATCAGCACGGCCATCTCGTCCAGGTGCTGTCCCTCGTCGATGGCCCGGGCGAGCGAGTCGACCAGTGCACGGACCCCGGCCAGCCGGATCGCCATGGCGCCGACGTGCCGACGCGCCACGGGGTACTGGCTGAGCTGCGAGCCGAACCCGCTCGGGTTACCGGTGTAGCGGCGGGAGCGGATCCGGTCCAGCGCGGCCTGGTAGGCGGCGGTCGCGATGCCGAGGTAGGCGGCGGAGACACCCAGGTGGTACATCGGCTGGTTCGTCTCGTTGTACGTGCGCAGGCCGACGCCGTCGCCCCCCGCGTACAACAGCGCGTCGTCGTCGACGTCGGACCGGAAGGTGATCCAGGTGCTGCTGTTGCCCGACAGCCCCAGTCCGTTCCAGGTTCCGGTCTCGACCTGTCCCTGGTCCGCGCGTATCGCGAACACGGCGTGGTCGCGGTCGCTCTCGGATCCGGGTGCCCGGGTGGAGACCACGTAGAGGTCGGCGTGACCGGCCGAGGTGGAGAAGCTCTTGTCCGCGGTGATCCGGTATCCGCCGTCGATCCGCTCTGCAGTGCTGGCCACGGACCACCACTGGGAGCCGGAGCCGGGCTCGCTGATGGCCTCGGTCACCAGCAGCCGCTCCGTGGTGACGCGCGACAGGTAGTTGTTGCGTAGTGGCCCGGGGGGCAGTGCCAGGAACGAGGCCAGCGACGTCACGTGCATCACGTAGACCATGGCCGTGGACGCGCAGGCCGAGGCGAGGCGCAGCACGACCTCGGCGAGTTCCTCGGCGGCGGCCCCCGCACCACCGTCCTCGCGGGGAATGGTGAGCGCGAGCATGCCGATCTCACCGAGCGCTTCGACGGCGGCTCGGGGGAAGAGCCTGTCCTGGTCCACCGAACGGGCGTTGGGCGCCACGACGTCGCGGATGACGTCGTCGAGCAACGCGAGTCGTTCGGCGCGGGTGGTGGGGGCGGTGGTCACGTCCTGTCTCCAGCCTTGTGTGGGGCCCTGTGGGGCCGGGTGAGTACGGAAGAGCCGGTCATCGGCCCGTTTTCAGCACGGTGCCGGATCCTCGGCCGCGCCGATCACCCCGGCGGACCGGCCCAGCGCACCGGGCACGATGCGGACGGCCCGGGCGGCCAGTGGCATCGACCTGCGCCGTGCGGTGTCCTCCAGAGTGGCGCCGAACAGGTCCCAGCCCGCCGCTACACCTCCCCCGACCACCACGACGTGCGGGTTGAAGAGGTTGACGAGCGCGGCGACACCGATGCCGAGCCAGACACCGGCCTGGTCGAACGCCTCCCGCGCGAGGCGGTCACCGCTGCGGGCCGCCGCAGCCACTGCCGCGGCGCCCGGCACCGTCCGTCCGGTGCGCGCTGCGTACCAGTGGGCCACAGCCGTGCCGGAGGCCAGCCGCTCCAGGCAGCCGGAGCCGCCGCACGGGCAGGGCGGGCCGTCCAGTGCCAGGGGCAGGTGGCCCACTTCGCCGGCCAGCCCGGTGGTGCCCAGGAGCGGGCGGCCGTCGACGACCGCGCCGCCGCCGACCCCCGTGCCGACGAAGACTCCGACCACGTGCCGGGTTCCACGGGCGGCGCCGTAGCGCCACTCGGCGAGCAGCGCAGCATCGGCGTCGTTGACCACGCGGGTCACCGGCACCGTTCCGAGTACCAGGTCACGCGGATCCAGGCCGAGCAGTTCCACGGCCCCGGGGGCGGAGGCGACCAGCCCGGTGAGCGGGTCGAGGGAGCCGGGCAGGGCGATCCCGGCACCGGTGATCTGGCTGCCGCAGGCGCGGACTACACCGTGCAGCCCGGCGGCGAGGTCCGCGAGCTGACCGATCAGGTCACCCTCCCGGGGGACGTCGCGCAGCGGGGCCGCCAGGCTGCCGTCGGCCTGCACCAGGCCGGCGCGCAGGCTGGTTCCGCCGATGTCGATACCCAACCGCAGCACGGCGGTCACCCGAGTGATGCGGGACGGCCACCTTGGCGGGCCGAAGCGTACGCCGCCTCGGTGATCCGCACGGTGGACACCGCTTCGCCGAGCGGGCGCTCCCAGGCCGCCCGGTCGCCGAGGACCGCCGTGAAGTCCTTGAACATCGCGGCGAACCACTCCTCGTGGGTGGAACTCTCGGTCGGCGAGTGCAGGGTGCGCCGAGTGCGGCCGGCGGAGCCGTCCACGGTGACCAGATCGTTGTGCACGTCCACGGTGCCGGACGGGCCGGACAGCAGGTAGCGGTTGCTGCGCGTGGTGCTGATCCAGCTGAGGTGGATGCGGCAGGTGCCGTGGGGGAAGTCCAACTCCAGCTCGGCGGTCAGGTCGACGCCGCTCGCCCCGGGGCCGGTATCCGCGTGGGTGCGGCAGGAGACCCGGTCGGGGAGCCCGCCGAACAACCGGGTGGCCATGTAGACGCAGTGCGAGCCGTGGTCCAGCAGGATACCGCCGCCGGCCAGCGCGGCGTCGGTGCGCCAGGCGGTCATTCCCACGGCGGGCTGCGGGCGCAGGATTTCGATGGTCAGCTCGAGCGGCCTGCTGCTCCCGTCCCCGGGCACGCCAGCGGCCAGTTCGGCCATCATCGGCGAGAAGTGGTAGTTGTGCGCCGGGTAGAACAACCGGTCGTGCCGGCGCGAGAGTTCGGCCAGCCCGCGGGCCTCCTCGGCGAGGAAGGCGACGGGCTTCTCGCAGATCACGTGATGCCCCGACGCCAGTGCGCGCGCGGCGTAGGGGGCATGGTGCACGGGTGGTGCGCAGATGTCGACCACGTCCACCGTCCCGCTGTCGAGCAGTGCGTCCAGGGTGGCGTGCGTGGTCGCCTCCGGCAGCAGGACCCGGGCACGCGCCCGGCGCTCCGGTGCGGGGTCGACCACCGCGGTGATCCGCGCACCGGTCACCGACCGGTACGCCGCGACGCGGGCCTCACCCGCCGTACCGAAGCCCACCAGTGCGACCCTCACCGGTGACCTCCGGCGTGCCCGGCGGGGACCGGCAGGGCCTCCAGGGTCGCGCGGACGATCTCCGCGGCGGCGGCGGCCTGGTCCTCGTCGACGGTGAGCGGCGGGTACAACCGCAGGGTGTTTCCGCCGGTCATCACCATCACGCCGGCCTCGAGTAGCGCCAGGTAGGCACGTCGTACCGTCGCCGGGTCGGCGGGCTCCTTGGTCTCCTTGTCCAGGACCAGTTCGATGCCGAGCGCCAGGCCGAGCCCGCGGACGTCGCCCACCAGCGGGGCGCTGTCCACCAGCGGCCGCAGCGTCTCCAGGAGTTGCTTGCCCAGGCGCATCGCCCGCTCGGCCAGGTCCTCCTGATCGATGATCCCGACGGTGGTGGCCACGGCCCGGCAGGCCATCGGGAACGCTCCGAAGCTCGACGAGCTGGCGCTCGGGTCGCTGAACGGGGCGGCGGACATCGTCGCGGCGGACGCGATGACGCCCGAGACCGGGTAGCCGGAACCCATGCCCTTGCCGACGGTGAGGATGTCGGGCTCGACCTGGTCGTGCTGATAGGCGAAGGACGTGCCCGTCCTCCCGAAACCGGTCATCATCTCATCGACGATCAGCATCGCGTCGAACTCACGGGCCACCGACGAGAGCGCCGCGAGGTACCCCGGCGGGGGCACGACGTTGCCCGACCGGCCCTGCACCGGCTCGACCACGATCGCGGCCAGCGCACCGGTCGAGTGCTGCTTGATCATTTCCCGGGCGCTGTCCACGCAGGCGAGGCCGCAGCTCGGGTAGCGGAGCTTCAGCGGGCAGCGGTAACAGTTGGCGTACGGGGCGCTGAAGTTGCCAGTGGGCAGCGGCCCGAGCGCGGCGCGGGAACTGCCAGTGGTCAGCGCCAGGCTGCCCATGGTCTTGCCGTGGAAGCCGCCCCAGAAGGAGAGGAACTCGTACTTCCCGGTGGCGGACTTGGCGAGCCGCAGAGCGGCCTCGACCGCCTCCGTCCCCCCGCTGTAGAGCTGGATCCGGTCGAAGGGGGCGGGCAGGTACCGCTGGAGGACCCGGACCATGTCCAGCCGGGCAGGGGAGCCCAGCGCGCCTGCGGTCCACGTGGTCAGCTGCTGGGCCATCTCGGAGATGAAACGGGGATTGGCATGCCCGATCGAGTTCACTCCACCGGCGCCCTGGAAGTCCAGCACACGGTTGCCGTCGAGATCCTCGATCACGGCGCCCTCGGCGGCCGCCACGCAGAACTTGGCCCACAGCATCACCGCCTGCAGCCCGGGACCGATGGTCTCCTGCTCCGCACTCCAGTGCGCCGCGCCGCGCGTGGCCGGCACGCGCATCCCCCATGCGGCGGGCTCGAGGTCGCCTTCGCGTGTCATGACTGCTCCGATCGGATGTGACGTTCTCCGGGGCTCGCGTGGAGGTCCTCGGTGTGGTGCTGTCGGTACTGTGGCCGGATCCTGTGGGCCGGGGCCCGGCTCGATGAGCCTGGCCCCGGCCGATGCAGGGAGGGTCAGATGAGGCTCTCCTTCAGGCGCATCTCCTCGATCTTCTTGATCGCGTCGAGCTTGCTCATGACGACACCTCCTTTCCTTTTCAGCGGACGGACCGGACTCCCGAAGCAGGAGCCGGCGATCGGCGCGGAACCCGACGGATTCCGCAAGCTTTTATCGGGCCGGCCGCAGGTCCAGATAGTCGACGGTTTTCCGCCGACTGTCCGAGACGAATTCCCCGGGGCCGACCACGTGCAGGGCGATGGACCGCCCGGCCAGCTGCCGGGTCAGGAATTCGCGAATCTCGGCGAGCTGCGCGGCCTCGAATCCGGCAGCCGGCTGGATACGGACCGTGAAGCCGGATTCGGTGTCCCGGGCGATCTGGAAACGCAGCAGCGGGTAGCGGCGCAGGATCCGGGTCACTCCACTGAGCCGCACCTCGGTGCCGTCGTCGAAGGAGACGACCCCGGACTCCCGCCCGGCGATTTCGGTCAGCACCTGGCCCCGCACCCCGCAGGAGCACATTTCTTCGGCCAGTGTTCCGAAATCCCCTGTGCGGTATCTTATCAGCGGCATCACGTCGTTTGTAAAGCCCGTGACGACAATCTCTCCAGAATTCCCCGGAGGGACGACAGAGCCGTCCTCGGCAGCCACCTCGACGAAAACCTTCTCCTCGACGTGGTACCGCCCCTCGGCACAGCGCACGGCAATCGTGCCGAATTCGTACATCGCATACAGGTCGACGACGTGGGCCGGCTCGAACACTGCTTCCAGGTGACCGCGCACGGTATCCGACAGGTATTCGCCGTACGTCACCACGACACGCGGCGCCAGCACGACGCCGCCGGCCCGGAGGGTCTGGGCGAACGCCAGGCAGTCCGAAGGGTGCCCGTACACCACGTCCGGTTCGAAGAGCCGCACGCGGTCGAGCACATCAGGCGTGTCGCCGCCCGGCCCGGTGCCGAACTCCGCGACGGCGGAGTGGCACCGGCCCGGTGACTCGTACTCGACCCACGGCAGCGGGACCGTTTTCATCGGCTCAATAATGCGACGGCGCTCGGGAAGCCCGAGGTCGCGGTTGCGACGTAGCGCGGCGGCGTACTCGGACGCGATGTGTTCCAGGCTGTGAATGACCTTCACCGGCACACCGGTGGTACCTGACGTGGTTCCGAAGCGGCATCGTGCGGGGTCTATGTCGTCACTGCAGAAGTCCACCATCCGATCCCGCAGGTCGCTCTTGCCGATCAGCGGGAACTTGGCCAGCACCGCGTAGGGATCAGCGAGTTCGACCTCGGAGACCGCTACGTCGCGGTACGCCGGCACGTTCCGGACCGCATTGCGGAGGGTGGCCGCGAGGCGGGTCGCGGGGCTCTCCGGCCAGGTCGTGGAACGGTACAGTTCGGCGATCCGCCCCTGCAGCAGGACCTCCTGGGCGACCGTGGCGGCGATCATCTTCTGATAGCGCTGCCGCACGGCCTCATCCGTGGCCGGTGTCATGGCTTCCTCCCTCGTCGTGTGCGTGATGCGGTCCGGCGGACCGGTCGCCAGGGCCTGTCGGACAATTCGCCCGGCGGGAGTTGTCAGACAAGCCCTACTACAGGTGTGGCAGCATGGCGGGCCAGACCGCGGTGGGGTCACCGTGGACGGCCCCGACGACGTTCCCGCCGTCCGGCACGCTGCTCCCCGGCAGCAGGACGCTGTCGGTGACGGTGGCGCCGGCACCGACCCTCGCGCCGTGCCCGACCACCAACGGCCCGACCAGCCTGCAGCCCTGGCCGAGCGAGACATCCCGGCCGAGCAGCACCGGGCCGGTGATGACGGCCGGAGCAGCCAGATCGGCGTGCCCCTCGTCGTAGACTCCGGGCCCGACCGGTCGGCCGCGGTGCCCGATGCCGAAACGGCCTTCGATTCCGAGCGTGTTGGCCAGCTGGAAGAGGTCCGGTTCGCCGACGTCGCACAGCTTGACCACGCCGCCGTTGAACACCTCGATGGTCCGGTCCTCCAAAGGAAGCCCGGTCAGCACGTCGCGGGCCACGTCGAAGTCGTCGGGCCGCACTCCGGCCAGCAGCTCCGGTTCGACGATCCAGGTACCAAAGCTGCCAGTGCCCGAACCTCCCACCTGCGAACCCGGTTTGTAGACGAATCGGGAGACGGACACCCCGTCGGTCGTCTCGACGTAGTCCCCGCCCCAGTCCCCGGGCACCGGCGCCCCGGCCAGCGTGACCGTGGGCCGGCGTTCGCTGTGCTGGGCGATGAGCCCGGCGAAGTCGACGGTGCTGACCATGTCCGCGCAGGTCACGAGGACGGGGCCGGAGGCGAAGAAGTCCCGACATGCCCGGAGGGTGCCGACCGATCCCAGCAGCTCGCTCTCGGGGAAAAGTCGCAGCCTGGCCGCGTCGCCCCGGTGCTCAGTCAGATAGGTCGTCATCAGCCCTGGGAAGGCGTGCACGTTGATCCCGATCTCGTCGCACCCGGCGGTGCGCAGCGCGTCGATGACGTGCCCGATGACAGGGCGATTGAGGATCGGCACAAGTGGTTTGGGCAGCGACGCGGTCAACGGCCGCAGTCGTTCGCCCAGCCCGGCCGCGAGGATGAATGCCTTCATGCGTGGTCCCGTCCCGGATCAGACTGTCGTGCTTCGCGGTGTCCGGCGGCCCAGGCCGCCGCGGGAGGCGCCGCGGCGCCCGCGAGGAGGACCGCCGCCGCGATCCCGAGCCAGGCGTACCAGCCGTACGCCAGGGTGAGGCCGGTGAGCGCGACAGGGCCGACGATGTTCATGAGCTGAGGGCCGAGCCCGAAGAACGCCAGGTACTCGGCGCGCCGGTCGTCCGGTGCCAGCCGGTAGGAGATCCCCCAGGCAGCAGCAGCCTCCAGCAACTCTCCAGCGGTCAGCGCGACCGTGGCCAGCGCGAGCAGCAGCAGCGTCAGCACCCCGGAGGTGGTCTGGGTGACGCCCAGCAGGCCGCACGAAGCGGCGATCGCGTATCCGGCCCGGCGCTGGGCCCGTGCGGCGCCGGACACGTGCTCCCCGCCGCGACTGACCCGAGTCTGGAAGAACACCGCCAGAACGGTGTTGAGCAGCACCGCCGCCGCGATGGCGGCCCTGGGCGCGTCGGTGCGTCGCAGCACCCACAACGGCATGATCACGCTGAGGATCGTGTCGTTGACCATCATCACGCCGTTGATCACGGTCAGTACCAGGAACGGCCTGTCCTTCACCGCGGCCTCCCCACGCCTGGCCGGGCCGCGTGGCGCGGGTTCCGTCCGGTGCAGGAAGCGACCGACGAGGACGAGGTCGACGACGTAACTGACGGCGTTGACGGCGGGCAGGGTGAGGTAGGCCTCGCGGGTGCCGACCGCGAGGGCCGCGGCCGCAAGCAGGATACCGAGGGACATGCCGATGTTGGCGTTGACGCGGATGCGGGCGCTGGCCCGCACCCTGGCCTCGACGCCAAGCACATCGCCCACGTAGCGCCCCCTGCTCAGCCCGGCGGTGGCCGAGCCGACGGCCGACGCCACGATGACGGCCAGCAGCCAGCCGAACCCGCTGACCATGGGGTAGCAGGCGTAGAGCAGCGCCAGCACCCCCACGGATGCCAGCCAGCTTGTCCAGGAGCCCAGCTTGTCGACGAGGATGCCGAGCGGCACCTGGAGCACGAAGACCACCAGGGCCGCGATGGACAGGCCCGTACCCACCTGGGTCGCGCTGCACCCGACATACCCGGTGAAGAACACCGCGCTGCCCGCAGCGAAGACGCCCGAGCCGAACGCGGTGGTGATCGATCCGAGGGCGAGCGCCCAGGGCAGTCCCTCTTCCCTGCCCAAACCCCGGTTCACCAGTACGAGCGCGCCGCGCCCGACGGCACCCACGCCCCGGCGCCTCTCCGGGTCGGGCCCGCGGTGTCCGCACGCGCTGCGTATCACTGCCATGCGACCCTCCCTCGTCCCGACCGGCGGCCCAGTCCGGGCGCCAGCAGTCGGTGCACCCCGGGCGTCCGGAGGCCGGTGGCCCGGCGGACGGTGTTTGCGACCCGTACCACCGTGGAAACACCCTCAGGTACCTCGCCGTCCCGCATGAACCGCCTCCCCCGCTGCCACTGTCGTCGTCACCGTCACACTGGATGCGACGCTAGGCGGGCCGGATCTATGGGCGGTAGACGTGGCGTCAGCGGTAGCCGCCGAGTGGTGGCGCAGCCGGGCTCGGTCGATCGGCGCCCGCTCCTCGCCGATTGGTGGCATCTATCAGCCGTATATCGGTGGCTGGCAGGATCAGCCGGGTACCGACCCCGCGCAACAGAGGACATCACCGTGCAGCGAGCAGTAAAGCGATTCGTGGCGCAGACGGCCGTTCTGGCCGCCACCGGAGCGGCCGCTCTGGCCCTGGCCGCGACCGGCGTGGGGACCGGCTACTCCGTGACCCAGTCCGGGACGGAGTCGGCGGTGCCGGGCCACCGGACGGTTGTCGCCGCCGGCCCGCCGACCCGGCCGCGCCACGAGTGGAACAACACCGGATCCCTCTTCGTGTCACCGCCGCCCCAGGACTGACCACGCCACCGACGGCGCGGCTCAGAGCACGGCCAGCAGCTGCTCCGCCTGAGCCACCTCCGGCAACCCGGACCGGGTGAGCAGCAGTTGGGCCTGTTCGAAGCGCAGGCGGGCCGCGTCGGTGTGCCCGAGCTCGGCGAGGGCTCGGGCCAGCACGAGCAGGGCCCGCCCCTGGTCGAGCTCGGCCCGACTCTCCTCGCAGCTCACCACGGCCAGTTCGGCGAGCGCCACCGCCTCCTCGACCTGACCGAGCGCGAGCAGCGTGTCGGCGAGGTGGAAGCGCGCCACGGCCTCCCGGCCACGGATGCCCGCGGCCGCGCACACCTCCAGGCACTCCCGGTACCGCGCGACCGCCAGGTCGGGCTGGCCCAGCTCGTGCTGGGCCAGCCCGAGGACGTAGAGCGCGAACGCGGTGCCGTGGTAGTCCGCCAACTCGCGCAGCCCGTGCAGCGCGTCCTCGCAGGAGGGCAACGCCTCGGCGGCCCGGCCGCTCTGCACCCTGGCCAGCGCGGCGTTCGCCGTCGCGACCAGCTCGCCGGAGCGCTGGCCCAGGTCGCGGGCCAGCACGATGGCCTCGTCGAAGCACTGCAGCGACTCATCGAAGTCCTGCCGGAGCAGGGCGGTCAGGCCGAGGTCGTTGAGCGCCTGTTGCAGGATGACGGTGTCGCCCACCTCCCGGCAGATCGCCACCGCGAGCCGCGTGCACTCCAGCGCTTCGGTCAGCCGGCGGTGCTGGACGGCCATGTTGCCGAGCAGGAAGTGCGCCCTGCCGGCCGACCGCCGGTCGCCGCAGGCCAGGGCCGCCGCGGCCACCGACTCGGCGGCCGAGACCAGCCGCTCGTACCGGATGACGGAGCCGAAGGCACTGAACGCGAGCAGTAGATCGGCCAGCACGCTCACCACGCCCGGCGCAGCCGGGTCCGGCCCGCCGACCGCGAGCAGGACGGCCGAGACCGCCCCCTCGAACTCGGCCGCGGCCCAGGACCGGGCCGCCAGGACGTCCCGGAACGCCGGCACGGCCGCCCCTGCCGGCGGCACGATGCCGAGCGCGGCGTCCCCGGGCGCCATCCGCCGGAACGCCGCCGAGGCGCCGGCCAGCAGGAAGTCCAGCAGTCGGCCAAGCGCCTCTGGGGTCTGGGCCGGCGCCCGGTCGGCTGCCAGCTGCCGCGCGAACGCTCCGACCAGGTCGTGGAAACGGTAGCGCCCCGGCACCGGGGCCTCCAGCATGGCGGCGTCCACCAGGGACTCCAGCAGTTCCTCGGCCACGTCCTCGTCGACTTGGAGCACCGCGGCGGCGGCCGGTATGCCGATGTCCGGTCCGCAGACCGCACCGATCAACCGGAACGCGCGCGCCTGGGCCGTGGGCAGCTGCTGGTAGCCCCACTCGAAGGCGGTCGACACCGCGAGGTCCCCGGTGCGCAGCTCGGCGATCCGCCGACGCTCGTCCCGTAGCCGGCTGTTCAGCGCCGCCACCGTCCACGCCGGGCGGGCCGCGAGCCTGGCCGCGACGATCCGGATCGCGAGCGGCAGGCGGCCGCAGATCTCCACCAGCTCCCGGGCCGCGGCCGGTTCGGTGCCGATCCGGTCCGGCCCGGCGATCCGGCACAGCAGGCCGAGCGCCTCGTCCGGCGGGAAGACGTCCAGGTCCACCCGGGCCGTCACCGGGAGGCCGGAGAGCCGCGGCCGACTGGTGATCACGACCGCGCACCCGGCCGAACCCGGCAGCAGCGGCCGGATCTGCGCGAGGTCGCGGGCGTTGTCCAGCACCACCAGGACGCGTCGGCCGTCCAGCAGCGAGCGGTACAGCCGACAGCGGTCGTCCTCGTACTGCGGCAGGTCCTTGCCGGTGACGCCGAAGGCGGCAAGGAAGCTGGCCAGCACCAGCCCGGGTTCGGTCGGCTGCTGCCCGCTGCCGCGCAGGTCGGCGTAGAGCTGGCCGTCGGGGAAGCGGCCGCGCACCTGGTGGGCCGAGCGGAGCGCGAGCACGGTCTTGCCCACGCCGGCCATACCCGCCACGACCGTGACGGAGACCGTCACGGGCTCCGACTGGGCGAGCGCCGCGACGAGCTGGGCGACATCGGCCGTGCGGCCGGTGAAGTCCATGGTGTCCGCCGGGAGTTGCGCCGGCACGGGCAGGCCCGGCGACCCGCCCGTGGTGGCCGGACGCTCGCGCACCGTGCGGTCGCCGTCGGCAGCCCTGCTGCCAGAGAGCGCCGCCGTGGTCCGAGGGACCGGGGCGAGCACCGGGTCGTTCTGCAGGATCCGCTGCCGCAGGTCCTTCAGCTCCGGTCCGGGCTCGACCCCGAGCTCACGGTCGAGCAGCCGCCTGACCCGGTCATACGCCGCGAGCGCGTCCGCCTGCCGGCCGGCCGCGTACAGCGCCCGCATGAGCAGCCCGTACGGACGCTCGCGCAGCGGGTACTCGCCGGTGAAGGCCCTGAGCTTCGGGACGGCGAGCGCGTGCCGGCCGAGCCGCAGCTCCAGATCGACGTGCTCCTCCCACAGCGCGCAGCGCAGCTCGGCCAGCCTGGACCGCTGCTGCTCCGCGAACGGCCCGGGGATGCCGGCCAGCGGATCGCCCCGCCACAGTCCGAGCGCCTGGGACAGCAGCTCGCAGCCTTTCTCCGGTTGCCCGTCCTCGCCGGCCCGGAAGGCCGCGGCCGCCAGCTCCTCGGCCCGCGAGACGTCCAGATCCTGCGCCCGGAACACCAGCCGGTAGCCGTCCCCCACCGACACCAGCACCCGCGGCTCAGCCCGGCTCTCCTCCAGCACCCGGCGCCAGCGCCAGGCGTACGTGCGCACCGTGGCGAGCGCGGTGTCCGGCGGTTCCTCCCCCCAGATCCCCGCGATGACCTCCTGTACCGAGGCGGACCGGCCCGCACGGAGCAGCAGCACGGCGAGCATCGCCTGCTGCTGCGGTGGGCCGACCGCGATCCTGACGTCGTCCCGCAGCACCCGCAGCTGCCCCATGACGTCGAACCGGATGCTCTGCACGGCCCCCCCTTTACCTTTGAAGCAGCCGAGCATACCCACTTCGCGTGATCGCTCGAGAACAGGCGTACGGAGGAAGCCCCCTGCTCAGCCCGGTGAGGTCGAGTCGCCCGAGCGTCAGGAGGCCCTGGGGTCCGGATGGTCGACGACCCATGGGAGGCGTCCATGTCTTGATCTGCCGCCCCTGCCCAGACATGCCCACCATCCACCGGTACGACTGCTGATCGTGGAAGAAGCTCGGCGTCCGACCCTCAGGCGTCGATTCCGCCACCGTGCCGGCGATCACGTCACTCGGCTCTGGCGAAGGATCCATTCAGCCCACCCCGGTCTGAACATCGGCGACGCCTTCCACACCGCCGGCTCCTCGGATCTGACGGCAGGTGAGTCCCAGCATCTCGACGGCCCGCCCTGCCATCTTTTCTGCAGCGGTACTGACGAATCATCCAGCGTCGGGCACGGGATCTCCCATTCACGGCCGCACCACATCCAGTACCGCAGAGGCCCACTCAAAGTT
Source organism: Kitasatospora sp. NPDC024654 (assembly GCF_055559155.1). Classification (NCBI taxonomy): domain Bacteria; kingdom Bacillati; phylum Actinomycetota; class Actinomycetes; order Kitasatosporales; family Streptomycetaceae; genus Kitasatospora; species Kitasatospora sp. NPDC024654. Next base: position 10,345 of record NZ_JBVHLF010000082.1, on the reverse strand, counting down.
GGTGAATGGTACAAGTCCGGCCTCGGACACTTCGTTACGCACATAGAAGATGCGGGTCGCGACTCAACAGTCACGATCCGCTTCTTCGCGTCGTAGACCAGGTTAAGGCCGAAGGCCTCGTAGAGGGGCGCTTTCCGTGCGGGCGCGGCCTGTAGGAGGCGGTCGGTGAGGTTGCCGAGCTCGGTGATCAGGGATTCGATCTGGTCGGCCGTCAGGGTGGGCGGCGCTTCGGCTGTGAGCTGGTTCAGCTGTTGCTGGGCGGTGGCCTGGTCGAGGGTGGCTTCGTTGATCCACTGGGCCACGGTGGCGGGGTCGCCGCCGGCGTCGAGGGTCGCCCGGTAGCTGGCGAGCCTGGCGGTGGCCGCGTCCAGGGTGCGGCGGGCGACTTGGAGCGCGACGGGGTCGGGGGCGCGGACGGCTTGGGCCTGCTGCATCTCGTGGATGGTGCACTTGAGCCTGCCGGGTGCGAAGACGGTGGCGATCCACTTGTCGAGTGCGGGGAGCACGGTGTCCTCGCGGAGGTAGACGGTCAGTGGGTGGTCGAGGGCGCGGCTCTGGGCGTATTCGCTGGGGTAGCGGCAGCGGTAGTGGGGGTGGCCGTTGTTGAAGTTGCCCTGCATCTTCCGGTTGCAGAGACCGCAGCGGAGGAGGCCGCGTAGCGCGTAGGGGCGTTCGGTGGTGCGCGGCTTTCGTTCGGTGGCTGGGGTGATGGCGCGGGTGGCGAGTTTGAGTTGAACTCGTTCGAAGTCGCCGGTGGTAATCAGGGGTTCGTGGGCGATGCCGGTGGACTTGACCCATTTTTCGGGGTCGTTCCAGCGCTGTTTGGTGGTGTAGCCCAGGGCGACGTCTTCGACGTCGAGGAGGACTTCGTCCTTGCGTTGGCGGTTCCAGACCTGGTGGCCGGTGTAGCGGGGGTTGGTGAGGATGACGCGGATGGCGCTCTTGGACCAGGCGTTGCCGTGGCGGTGGGGGTTGCGGGCCCGGTCGTGGGCGGAGGGGCAGAGGATGCCGTCGCGGGTCAGGCCCTCGGCGATGGCGTAGAGGCCCTTGCCGCGCAGGTACTCGGTGAAGATCCGCTGCACGACCGGGGCAGCGATCGGGTCGGGGTCGAGCCGGTGCAGGCGCTTGCCGTCGAGGGCCTTGATCGGATTGGGGTGGGGTCCGGCATCGACGATCCGGTAGCCGTAGGGTGGGCGGCCGCCGAGGAAGCGGCCTTCGAGAGCGGTCTGGGAGGCCATCGCGGCACGGACTCGAATCTTGATACGAGTCCGCTCACCTTTGGACATGCCACCAAAGACAGACATGACCAGGTCGTGGGCTTCACTCTCGGGGTCCACGGGTCCACCGACCTCGGGCACCCACATCTGCACCCCGTAGTGAGCGAAGACGGGGTGAGTGAGGCTGTACTGGTTGCCGTAGAAGACGCGTTGGGGTTCGCCGATCACCACGGCGTCGAAACCGCGGTCGGGGTCCTTGAGGGCGGCGAGGAGGGCGCAGGCCTGGGGGCGGCGCTTCCAGGGCAGGGAGCGGGAGAAGCCGACGTCGAAGAACTCGGCGACAATCCGGCCGCCGGTGGGGGTGATGAGCGTTTCGGCTCGGGTGCGCTGCCAGGCGCGGGAGGACTCGGGATCTTGAAGGTCTTCGGTGGAGACACGCCCGGCGAAGGCGAAGGCGATGGGCGCGAGGTGGGTGGTCACGGGCAGCTCCGGGGCGGGGCAGTCGATTGGTGCCCCCGTCGTAACTCGGACGGGGGCAAAGGGCCAGCCGGCACAGTGAGTTCACGGTGTATCAGCCCATGGGCGGGCGGGGCTGGTTGATCTCGGCCAGGAGGAAGGCGAGCAGCGCTGCGGCGGCGGGGAAGGTGAGTGGCGGCGGCTGGGCGGGGAGGATCACCTGGAAGGCGTGGGGCGAGGATGTGCTGGGGTGTTCGGTGCCGGTGGTGCGGCGGGTGAGTTGGGCGGGCGGGGCGGCCGGAACCGCGGAGCCGCGCACGGTCAGGCCGTTGGGCGCCCCGTCGTGTTCCTCGGGTGGCGGGGCGGGGGCCTGCGGGCCTGGGACGTCCGGCCCGCAAGTCGCGACCGAGGTCACGCGATGATGTCCCCTCCGACCAAGTCGACCTGATGCCCCATGTCCTGGCCGGAGACCGGCATCAGGTGACGGAAAATCAGGACGTCTTCGTGGACGATCAGGTGCATGGGGATGCCGGCTGCGCGGGCTGCGCGGATGTTGGTGAGTTGGAAGAAGGAGGGGCGGGCGACGAGTTGGCCGTCGCGCACCCCGGCGAGGAGGGCGACGCACCGTTCGACCGGGGTGAGACCTGCGGCTTGGCCGGCGGCGATGACGGCGGTGGGGAGGTCCACGAGTTCGCCGTGGTGACGCCACGGGCGGGCGGTGACGGCGACGTGGGCGCCGGGGGCGAGCAGCGGGGTGCAGTTGGTGAGGATAGTGGTGAAGGCCTCCAGGAGGTGGTCGGTGGGGGCGTGGGCGAGGTTGGCGGGGTTAGTGCCGTAGGTGGCGTCGAACTTGGCGATGCCACCTTGATGGGTGTCGCGGGTGGCGTTGACGCGGCCGTGGACGGAGGCGCCGTAGGGCGGTGAGGTGAGCAGGAGTTGGACGTGAGCCCCGCAGCTGTCCGTGTCGCCGCAGAAGCCGGGGCCGTGGCCGCCGCCGGCAGGGCCGGCGTTGGGGTCGCAGGCAGAGTCGCCGTTCTGGCCGCACTCGGAGCGCATGCCGGTCCGATCGGCGCCGGTGACGGGGTCGTTGCCGGCGTAGTCGTTCATCGTTTGGGAAGCGGCCGACCGTTCTGCGGCGGTCGCCCCCCATCGCATCCGCTTGCTGGCATCGCTGGACCGACCCAGGCGATCTCGTTCTCGACCCGATGTGCGGCATCGGCACCACCCTGGTCGAAGCCGTCCACCTCGACCGCAACGCCCTCGGCGCCCTACGGAACAATCCCGGGACACGCAAGCTCGCAGGTGGCGGGCGTCGCCGGTGGTCACGGTGGCGGTGCCGGTGGCGCCTTGGGTGCGGGCGCACGGCCGACACCGCGATCGGCTGGGGCGCGGCCAGCGTTGGCACGGAATGGGGTGCGGCCATCGGAACGATGATCGAACCAGGAGGCGGTACGCTGGTCGGCGGCGCGGTGGGAGCCGTGGCCGGCGGGGTCGTCGCAATAGTCACCAACACATACGTCAATAACGCGATTTTGAGCGGCGTCAAGGCGCTCAAGTTCTGGTGAGAGGACGGTGACCCGACATGGGATTCGTAGTTCTGGCATTCTGGCTGGGCGCGGCGGTCTTCACCGTCCTGCGGGCCCGCCGGATGTGGCGGCATCCCTCCTACTTCGAGAAGGTGGCCAGTCAGCGGTCACTCTACTCGCCGGGCAAGACGTTCCGGCGGGGCCTGCTGAGGGGATGGCTGCCACTCTCGATCGGAGTCACCGCCATGACACTCGGCCTGCCCGCTATGGTCATCGGAAGCAGCTCCGGTCCGGCTACCGGAACCTACCTGGTGCTCCTGGTGACCGGTCTGGCACTGCTGCTGGTCTTCATGGCCGGCATCGTGCTCCAGCTCTGTATCGCCTGCTTCAACTTCCCCCATCGCCTGGTCCCGCCGTACCTCCGGGGCGAGCGGGGGCTCTTCACCGCGCGCCGGGAAAGGGCCTGAGGCAGGACCTGGTGTAGACGCTCGGAGTCAGGGCTTCGGATACCCCGGGGCTCTGACCACTGAACGCAGCCCCGTGTCCGGCGCTGGAAGCCGCCACCAGCGACACCGGAAGCCCTGGACTACGCCTGGCGGCTGCGTGCGCGGGAGCAGTCGTGGGTCCCGGCTCACGGCCGGCAACGGCTCGGTCGTCGTGGTCGGCGACGCGCACGAGGACAAGGAATCGCTGCTGACGAATAACCGTCGACCCGACGGACGATGGTTGGCAGCAGACCCTGGTGACGGCGGACCTGGTGATCGGGGACCACTACTCGGTCACCCTGTACGGCGGACGATCGGCCGTCCCGTCCTGCTCGCCGCCTTCGGCTCCGAGGCCGTCCCGGGCACGGCGGGCTGGGCCCTGCGCGCGGCGGCACCGCGGCTGGACACCGACCGCCCGTTGCCCGAGCAGCCGGCCGCGGCTCTCGCCGACCACCGTCCGTAGCGCTACCAGCAGGTCGTCTCCGCGGCGTCCGCCGAACCCGGGCGGTCACTGGCACGGCTGCGCCAGACGGTCTACGAGCTGCTCGGCCCGGCCCAGCCCAAGCAGCCGGCGCGGGCCGCCCGCGCCTTCCCGCTGCCGGCCCCGGGCACCGCGCCGGCCCGCTCCCTGCTGGTCCACACCACCGTCACGACCCGCCGGGGCGAGGCGATCGGGATAGACCTCCACCGGTTCCCGGCCGCGCTGGCCGGCGAGACGCCGCAGAGCGCGGAGACGACGGACTCGTTCTGGCACCTGCCCTGCGACACCGACGAGCCGGACACCGGCTGACCGAGAGCGCCACCACGGTCCCGGTCCGCTCCCCATCCTCGCCGCAGACCCCGGACGGCGGCGCTGGCCGCCGGAGTGCCGCCGCGCCCGCCGGCAGGGCACGCGGGACGAGCACAGGTGGCGACGCTGGTCTCCGCGTACCGGCACGCCAGCTGCGCCGTCCCACCGGGCTCGGCACCGGGCCGTCCCTAGGGCGGACGGCGAGGCGGGCATCCGGCTTCGTGGAGTCAGCGTTCCCAGGCTGCGGTGAGAGCGGCGACCGGGTCGGTTTCGGCCGGGGCGCACGGCCACCAGTCGCCGTTCTCCTTCCGGTACGGGTACCAACGGCCGTCCGGGCCGAGGCGGAGTTGGAGTCCGGTGTCGCCGAGGGTGAGGCGGTTGCGCCAGGCCCGCAGCAGGGTTGGGCCTGTCTCGGGTGCCATGTCCGCGAGCGCCTCGGCCACCGCGGTGCGGGCCGAGGCCATGACGGCCGGGTCGGCGGGGCCGGACTCCTCGGCGACGGCCATCCCGACCGCACCGCCGTGGCGCCAGGCTCGGGTGAGCCGGGCGAGCTCCATGGGGCGCAGTCCAGTACCGGCCTGCAGTGCGTGGAACCATCCGGGATCGCGTTGAGTGGCGGTGAGGCGTACCGCGTCCTGGCGCTGGGCCAGCGCGAGGGAGGAGTGGTCTCCGGCGAGGAGTGTTCGGGCGCGGGCGGCTGTGTCGGCGGTAAGGCGTTCGAGATCGGCGCGGGTGAGTCCGGAGCCGGCGGGGGGATCGACTGGCAGCCGGGGTTCCGCAGGTCGCGCCGCGGACCGGGCCCCAGGTAGGCGCGGCTTCGGCAGGCCGGGCTGCTGCTCGGCCCAGCGCGCGTACGCGGCGGCGGCCGGGACCCCGGCCGGGACCTCCTGAGCGGTCGGCCGCTCGCTGGTCCGCCGCTCGCGGAGCGCGGCGAAGACCTGGTCGCGGTCGCGGCCGCGCAGGGCGAAGAGCACGAACGGGTCTTCATCGATGCGGGCGGCGATCGCGTAGCACAGTGCGGCGGCGTGTTTGCAGGGGTAGCCCCAGTCGGGGCAGGTGCACTCCGGGTCGAGCTCGGCGGGCCCGGGCAGCAGGGGTACACCCGAGCCGCGGGTGTCCTCGACCAGTTCGGCGGGCATCTCACCGTCCAGCAGCGCGGCCACGTGCCCGGCCCGCGCGGCGATCGCGTCGAGCAGGGTGTCCCACTGGCCGCCCGTCAGCACCGGAACGTGCACCGCCGAGCGGTACGGCCGCGGCTGGCTGCCCTGGACCGGGGCCTTGATCTGCCCGGGTGCGACCACGACCGCGCCGACCATGCCCTTGCGGGCGTAGGTCCGGCCCCGGGCCAGGCGGCCGGAGTCGAGGGTGGAGTCCTCCAGCGCACTCACCCAGGCCTGGCCCCACCAGGTGGCCGCGAACGCGCGGGCGCCGCGGGTGGGCGCTCGGCGGGCCGGGGTCATGACTGCCTCCTGAGGGCCACCAGTTCGGCCAGGTCGTCGTCGCCCAGTTCGGTCAGCGCCGCCTCGCCCGAGCCGACCACGGCCTCGGCCAGGGCGCGCTTGCTCTCCAGCAACCGGGCCACCTTGTCCTCCACGGTGCCCTCGGCGACCAGTTTGTGGACCTGCACCGGTCGGTCCTGGCCGATCCGGTAGGCGCGGTCGGTGGCCTGGTCCTCGACCGCCGGGTTCCACCAGCGGTCGTAGTGCACCACGTGGGTGGCGCGGGTGAGGTTGAGCCCGGTTCCAGCCGCCTTGAGCGACAGCAGGAAGACCGGATTCTCCCCTGCCTGGAACGCCGCCACCATCTCTTCGCGCCGGGCCACCGTGGTTCCGCCGTGCAGGTACAGCGGCGTCATCCCGCGCTGCGTGAGATGACGTTCGAGCAGCTTCGCCATCTGCGTGTACTGGGTGAAGACCAGGACGGACTCGCCTTCGGCGAGGATCGTGTCGAGCAGTTCGTCGAGGACGTCCAGCTTGCCGGAGCGCCCGTCGAGCGGTCCGGTCTGGCGCAGGTACTGCGCGGGATGGTTGCAGATCTGCTTGAGCGCGGTGAGCAGCTTGAGCACCAGGCCCCGGCGGGCGATGCCCTCGGCCTCGCGGATGCGTTCCATGGTCTCGCGCACCACGGCCTCGTACAGCGAGGCCTGTTCGGTGCCGAGCTGGACGATCCGCTCGGTCTCGGTCTTCGCCGGCAGCTCGGGGGCGATGCCGGGGTCGGTCTTCTTGCGGCGCAGCAGGAAGGGCCGCACCAGTCGGGAGAGCCGCTCGGCCGCTGCCGGGTCCTCGCCGGACTCCACCGCCCGTGCGTGGCGTTCGCGGAAGGTGGGCAGTGAGCCGAGCAGGCCCGGCGTGGTCCAGTCCAGCAGTGCCCACAGCTCGGAGAGGTTGTTCTCGACCGGGGTACCGGTGAGCGCGACGCGGGCCCGGGTCGGCAGGGCGCGCAGCTCACGCGCGGTGGTGCTGTAGGGGTTCTTGACGTGCTGGGCCTCGTCGGCGGCCACCAGGGACCAGTCGGCCTCGGCCAGCCGTTCCCGGTCCCGGCGCAGGACCCCGTACGTCACCAGCACGATCTCGTCGCCGGCCAGGTCCTCCAGGTGCCGTCCACCGCCGTGGTACCGGCGTACGGGGGTGCCGGGTGCGAACTTCTCCGCCTCGCGCTGCCAGTTGCCGAGCAGGGAGGCCGGGCAGACCACCAGGGTCGGTCCGGCCGTTCCCGGGTCGGCCTGGCGGTGCAGGTGCAGGGCGAGGAGGGTGATGGTCTTGCCGAGCCCCATGTCGTCGGCGAGACAGCCGCCCAGCCCGAGCTCGCACATCCGCGCGAGCCAGGCCAGGCCCCGGCGCTGATAGTCGCGCAGCGTGGCCTTGAGGGCGGGTGGCTGCTCGACCGTCGCCCCGGCTTCGGGATCGCGGATCCGGGCCACCAGCTCGCCGAGCGCACCGACCGGCGCGCAGGGAACCGGCTCGCCCTCGTGCTCGACCTCCCCCGTCAGCGCGGCGGTGAGCGCGTCCATCGGGCCGAGCGGTTCCATCCGCCGACGCTTCGCGCGGGCCACCAGGCGCGGATCGGCGACCACCCACTGGTCGCGCAGCCGGATCAACGGACGGCGCGCCTCGGCCAGGGCGTCCATCTCGGCCTCGGTCAACTCCTCGCCACCGAGCGAGATCTGCCAGCTGAACTCGAGCAGCGAGTCCGCGTCGAGCAGGCCACCGACAGTGCTGCCCGGGGCGGTGTGCCGCCCGATCACCGCCTGCGCGGAGAGTGCCTTCACCAGCTCGCGTGGCCAGTGCACGGCGATGCCGACCGCGCCCAGTGCGTCGGTGGCATCTCCCAGCAGCTCAAGCGCCTCGTCGTCGGTCAACCGCAACTGGTCGGGCGCGGCATCCCGGAGCAGCCGACCCAGCGGCTCCCAGGCCCGGGCGCCGCGCCGCAGTGCCAGCAGCATCTCGGTCTCGGCGCGCGGGCCGAGCAGCCGCTGAGCCGCCGAAGGATCGGCCCATGCCTGGGCCGCCTCGACCACCAGGGCCGGGTCCTGGGCGGTGTGGAGCTGGAGCACGGCACGGAACTGCTTCCGGCGGCCCTCGGGTGGGTCCACCCGCAGCGACACCGAGACATCGGCGGCGAGCGACGCCTCCAGCTCCTCGGCCCAGGAGCGCAGTTGGGGCAGCGGGCGTACTTCCCGCCAGGCGTAGGGGAGTTCACCGACCGCGAGCGGCGCGGCCGGCGTGCGGGCCAGTGTGTCGGCCACCGCATCGCAGAACGCCCGCAGTAGCGGGGCCGGCTCGGCGATGCGCAGCGGCGCGGGCCCCGGCTGCGGCAGGCAGTGGGCGTGCGGGGGGAAGGCGGCGGCCAACTCGTCCAGGGCCCGGCGGTGCCCGGCATCGTAGGGTCCGGCCCGCCACGTGTCGTACCCCTCGGGACTGAGCCCCGGATAGAGACGGCCATCGCCGAGCAGCGCCACAGCGAATCGCGCGGCACCGGCCCACGCCAAGACGGAGGGGTGACGGTGACCGGGGTCGGCGGTCAGCAGCGCGGGCACCGCCACGGCGGCCTCAACCGCGAAGCCCGGGACGGCACGGCGGCGCACCGAACGTCCGTGCGGCAGCACCAGCTCCACCGAGCGCGCGTCGACGTCCACCGCGGGCTGCGACGCCGCAGCGTCCTGTGCGCCGGCGGGCCGCCACAGGAACAACCGTCCATGACGGGCCACTTCCTCGGGCAGGAAAACGGCGGCCCAACCACCGTCGAACAGCCCGGTGGTCCACGAGACGGCCTCCGGAGCCGCCAGTGGCGGCAGGGCTCGCTGCCTCGGTACCTTGACTGTCACTCGGGCCATACCGGGCACGCTCCTCCTCTCACGCTGTGGCGTGTCACCGGCGCGACCTGACCTCGTCGGCGAGGCACGCAGTTCGCCGTCCTGGTCTGCCGCTGCACGTCGCGCCACGTCTCCGCGCCCCAATTGCTCGGACACCATCCTGACGGCTGAGCCGCCGCCATGACAAACCACGCCAGGGGCAACCTGAACACCATCGCCTCCCCGCCGCACTCGTGGTCGGTGCGCTGGCGGTTCCAGACCTGCCAGCCGGTGTAGCGGGGGTTGGCCAGGACGGACCGTACCGTGATCACGGTCCATCGGTTGCCGCTGCGGTGCGGGTTGCGGTCGCGGTCGGTGGCCGAGGGGCAGGGGACGGCCGCGTCGTTGAGGGCCCGGGTGATCCGGGCCATGCTGTGGCCGGCAAGGCGCTGGGCGAAGATCCACCTGACGATCGGACCGCACTCCGGATCGGCATCCAGGCGTCGGATGCGCACCCCGCGAAGAGGCCAGGCCCGGTCGGAGTGGGGGCCCGCGTCGACCAGCCGGTACCCGTAGGGGGCCGTCCGCCCAGGTAGCGGCCCTGGTCGCGGGCCTGGACCGTCATGGCGGAGCGGACCCGGATCCGGGCGCGGGTGACCTCGCGCTTGGCGAGGATGCCGAGCAGGACCATCAGCTCCTCGTGCCCGGTGACCGCCGGGTCCGCCGCGCCGCCCAGTTCCGGGATCCACATGGCAACCCCGTAGTGCTCGAACAGCGGCGCCATGACGGTGAACTGGTTGCCGTGGAAGGCGCGCTCGCTGGAGCCGATGACGATCGCGTTGAAACCCCGGTCGGGATCGGCCATGACGGCGAGGAGCTGGGCGGCCTCGGGACGACGCGCCCACGGCAGGGAACGGCTGTGGCCGACATCGAAGAACTCCGCGACGATCCGGCCGTGGCCGGAGACCGAAGACTCGGCCCGCAGCAGCTGCCAGGCACGCGAGGTAGTGGGGTCCTGATGGTCCTCGGTGGAGACCCGGCCGTAGAACGCGAACCGAAGCCCGGCCTTCTCCGACGTCTTGGCCTGAGCCGGCCCTCCGCGTTCACGCACCCACATGGCCAGAGCGCCTGACCTGGGATCGGACTCGACGGACGCGACCCGGCTCGCTGAACGCCCCATCACCACGGCTGACACCTCCTCCCGAGAGCCGACGATCGAACACCGTGCCCCCGAGCATGGATCCGCCGACGCCATCCGAGCGAGGCTCACTCGGATGTATCGTCGCGAACGCGTGAAATTCGACCAAAAGCCCTGCACGCCGGATCCCCCTGCTGCTCGGCCCGGCCGGCGAACCGCGCGTCGTCGACACGCCTTGGAGGCAGAGCTGACGGGCGGTCACCGTGGTTGCCCGCCGGATTCAGCTCGCAGCGACTGCGGGCCCGGCGACACTGAGGGAGGTATGTTCTTCGAAGTGTCACAAGCCTTTCTCGGCAAGGATCTTCATGAGATTGCGCTTGCGCTTCTGGTCGGCTCGCAGTGCAGCGAGGTAGCTGGCGAACTCTGTTTCCGTGCCCAGTGC
>NZ_JBVHLF010000081.1:0-29514 GCF_055559155.1 Kitasatospora sp. NPDC024654 | reverse complement strand
AGTCAACCGGTGACAGACATCTGACGGATGATCAAGACCGCAGACACCCGCCCACGGCCAGCGCGAGCATCCCGGAGAACCGTCACGCCAGCCCCTCCGACCTGCACGTTCGAAGATGGCGAAGGCTCATTGAGGAGACGGATGCCCAAGCATCTTCTCGACCATCCCGGACAGGCCCCAGCCGGCGAGCAGCACGTCCAGGCAGCCTACGACCCGACCGGGCGAGCCGAACGGTTCTCCATCGAACGGGTGCCGGATCACCCCATTCCCCGGCCACGCGCCGCCGCCGACTTCCGCACCAGCCGTCACACCCTCTGACGGATCATCAGGATCATCACCGATGACTGACGACAACAGCCAGGACAATCTCGCCCTGATCCGCGAGAGCTTCGCGCTCGTCCAGGACCGCGCGGACAAGCTCACCGGTCACTTCTACGCCACCCTCTTCCTGCGCAATCCCGAGGTCCGGCAGTTCTTCCCACCCGCCATGGACCTGCAACGCGACCGGCTGTTCCGGGCGTTGGCCGGCGCGGTGCGCATGATCGACCGCCCGGCCGAACTCATCCCCTTCCTCCAGCAGTTGGGCCGCGACCACCGCAAGTACGCTGTGCAGAGCGCGCATTACGATGCGGTCGGCGCCGCCCTGCTGAGCACGCTGCGCAGCTTCGCCGGGGAGGCCTGGACCGCGGCGCACGAACGGGCCTGGACCGAGGCGTACCGGCAGATCGCCGCCGCGATGAGCGGCGCCGCCGAGGAGGAGGCCGGCCGCACCCCGCCGTTCTGGCTGGCCGAGGTGGTCGGACACGAACTGCGTGGCCCCGACCTGGCGGTGCTCACACTGCGCCCCAACGCACCGTTCCCCTACCGGGCCGGCCAGTACACCACGGTGGAGACGGCCCGCTGGCCGAAGGTCTGGCGACCGTACTCGATAGCCAACGCGCCGCGCCGGGACGGCCTGTTGACCCTGCACGTTCGGGCGGTGCCGGCGGGCTGGGTGAGCAACGCCCTGGTGCACCAGACCCAGGTCGGCGACGTGCTCCGACTCGGGCCCGGGCGCGGCACGATGACCCTGCCCGACCAGCTCTCCCGCCGGGTGGTCTGCGTCGCCGGCGGCACCGGACTGGCCCCGGTGAAGGCCCTGGCCGAGGAGATGATCTCGCGCCACCGCCCGCTCACCCTGCACCTGTTCGCCGGCGCGCGCCGCGCGAGCGACCTCTACGACCTGGACGGCCTGCGCCAGCTGGCCGCGGTCTTCCCCCGGTTGCTGCTGATCCCGGTGGTCTCCGAGGAGATCGAGTACGCCGGCGTACAGGGCCGGCTCCCCGAGGTGGTCCCGGCCCAGGGCCACTGGGCCGAGCACGAGGTCTTCGTGGCCGGCCCCGACGCCATGGTGATGACCATGGTCGAACGTTTCCAGCGCGGTGGCGTCCCGGCCGAACGCCTGCACTACGACCTGACCACCACCCCCCAGGAACTCGACATCACCTCAGGCCTGCTGGACACCGGGGCCCACTACCACTGACGCCGTCACCGGCACGACCAGCGGCCGCACGATCCGGCCACAGCCCCTCCCGAAGGGGAGCCCTCTCCGCCGCGCCGCCGCCGGGCCCCTGGCCGCCCGGGCCGGCGGCCGGTCGCGCAGATCCACGGCACCCCGAGCGGGGCCGCCCGGCGACGGTGGCGGGAGCGAACCGGAAGGGGTGGACGAGCCGTCAAACACCAGTGCGCACACGAAACTTCAGTACGGCGACCTTTCGATGAGAAAATGAGAAACTGGGAGAAGGCTCAGGATAAGTCGCTTCGGCAAAAGTTGTGTGGCGGTTATCGAATTCGCACCGAACAGGTTCCCGGCATTCGATACTGTCTGCAAGCCCTCAACTCTCTTGCAGACACCCTGTGACAGCGGGGGTCCCTGCCATGCCTGGAGAGCCGGACAGCACCGGCGCGGTCCGCGGAGCCTGCATCTGTGAACGTCCCGTACAACCCTTCCGCCGCACACCCCGGTGCGCACGGCGGCCGTCGCCGAGCCCCGCGTGCCGGGGCGGCGGCCAGAGGCAAGAGCGGCCTACTGCCCGCGCCGCCCGATGACCGGGAGAAGTACTCCTACGTCAAGCGGTACAACTGGGTGCTGACCCTCTCCTCCCTGGTCGGTTTCGTCTTCGTCCTCTACAGCCAGCTGGACACCGCCCGGCACAGCCTGTGGATCTGGCTGTTCTCGCCGGTGCTGCTGCTCTCGATGGTGGGCTTCCTGATAGGCGTCCGGCTGGAGGCCTTCACTCCGAGCTTCGACCTCAAGCAGCACCGCAAACTGGTCCGCGACTGGGCACCGCCGGTCTACCCCTCGGTGGACGTCTTCCTGCCCGTCTGCGGCGAGCCCATCGAGGTGCTGCACAACACCTGGACGCACGTGCGGCTGCTCGCCGACTCCTACCGGGGCCCGGTCACCCCGATCGTGCTGGACGACTCCGACACCCCCGAACTGGCCGCCATGGCCGCCGACTTCGGCTTCCGCTATCTCGTCCGCCCGAACCGGGGCTGGTTCAAGAAGGCCGGCAACCTGCGGCACGGCTTCGAGAACTCCGACAGCGACCACATCCTCATCCTGGACGCCGACTTCGCGCCGCGCGCGGACCTGCTCGACGAACTGCTGCCGTACATGGACGACGACCCGCGCACCGCGATCGTCCAGTCGCCGCAGTACTTCCGGGTGCTCGACCAGCAGAACTGGATCGAGCGCGGCGCGGGCGCCGTCCAGGAGCTCTTCTACCGCTCGGTGCAGGTCTCCCGGCAACGCAGTGACGGCTCGATCTGCGTGGGTTCCTGCGCGGTCTACCGGCGCAGCGCGCTGGCCGAGATCGGCGGCACCAGCCTGATCGAGCACTCCGAGGACATGCACACCGGCTTCGACCTGCGGGCTCGCGGCTGGGACCTGCGCTACGTACCGCTGGCGCTCTCCACCGGCGTCTGCCCGGACAGCATCGGCGCGTACTACAACCAGCAGTACCGCTGGTGCATGGCCTCGATGAGCATGCTCGGCAGCCTCCAGGACTTCTGGCGGGTCAAGATGCGTTTCGCCAGCCGGCTCTGCTACATGTCGGGCTTCGTCTACTACATCGAGACCGCGCTGCTCACCTTCACCGGGCCGGCCATCGCGCTGGTGCTGCTGCTGTTCTTCCCGGACCAGCTGCGCGCCACCAACATGTGGTACGTCCTGCCCAGCGTGCTCTATCTGACCGTGGTCTACCCGCTGTGGCACCGCAACCCCTACCGGCTGGAGGCCTGGGCGACCCGGGTGATGTACGGCTGGGCCCACGTCTTCGCGATCTGGGACGTGCTGCGCCGCCGCCCGATGGGCTGGCAGCCCAGCGGCTCGGGCAACGCGAAGAACAACAAGACCCGCCGCTTCTGGATCGGCATGTGGGCCTGGAGCCTGCCCACCGCCGTGCTGTGGATCGGTGCGGCGCTGTGGCGGATGGACACCATGGTCCCGCAGGACTTCACCCTGATGCTGGCCTCCGGCGTCTTCTACGCCGTCGCGATCTGCCGGGTGCTGGTCACGCCCCGCACCGACCCCGAGCCACCGGCCGAACTCCCGACCGAACTCCCCACCCAGACCGCGGCGGTGACCGGATGAGCGCATCGATCAGCCGACGGGCCGCGCTGCTCGCCGCCGCCCTGGGCGGTCTGGGGCTGGCCGGCTGCGCCAGTCCCACCGCACCGATCGGAGCGGGCGGCCAGGGCGCCGGGCCCGGGTCGGCCCCGGGCTCCACCTCGGCCGCGCCGTACGTGCCGTACGACGTCACCAAGCTGCTCAGGCCGAAGCACAAGTACCTCGGGGCCACCTTCGACGGGGTTCCGCAGACCCTGGCGCCGGTCGACGCCTGGACCCAGATCGCCGGCAAGGCGCCCAACCTGCTGGTCTACTACCTGGGTTGGGGCGACGAGTTCCAGCCCGACCAGACCCTGGCGGTCTGGAAGCACGGCATGCTGCCCTACGTCGCGTGGGAGCCGTTCAAGAAGACCCTCCAGCAGATCGCGGGTGGCGGCGAGGACGACTACATCCAGCGCACCGCGGCGGCGATCCGCGACCTCAACGTGCCGGTGGCGATCAGCTTCGGGCACGAGATGAACGGCGACTGGTACCCGTGGGGTACCAAGCAGAACACCCCCGCCGACTTCGTCAAGGCCTGGCAGCACCTCCACGACCGCTTCCAGGACGTGGGCGTCTCCAACGTCATCTGGGTGTGGAGCCCGAACGTGATCAACCCGGCGCCCACCGTGCAGCTGAAGCCGTACTACCCGGGGGACGGCTATGTGGACTGGCTCGGCGTGATCGGCTACTACGCCGCGACCGGGCCGCACACCTTCGACACCCTGTTCGGGCCGACCCTGGACGAGGTGCGCGCCTTCACCGCCAAGCCGGTGCTGCTCTCCGAGACGGCCTCCGAGCCGACCCCGCGCAAGCCCGCCGACATCGCCGACCTGTTCGCCGGCGTCGCGGCGCGCGACGACGTGCTGGGCTTCGTCTGGTTCAACCTCAACAAGGAGACGGACTGGCGGATCGACAGCAGTCCGCAGTCCCTGGCTGCCTTCCGGAACGCAGCGGCTGATCCGCGCTTCGGCTTCGACGTGGAGCACCCCGATGCCTGAGCAGAGCACCAAGGGGCCCGGCGGCCCCGCGCAGACGCCCGAGAACGCGGGCTCCTGGTTCGCGCCGGGCCGGCCGAGCACCGGACCGGCTCACGGCGGCACGGCCGCACCGGCCAACGCGCGGCCGGCCGGCCCGGAGGCGACCGAGTCGCAGCCGCCCACACCCCGGTCGACCGTCCCCGGGCCGGCGCGGCAGTCCGGCTTCGACGTCGATGCCACGCTGAAGCTGTCCGTCCTGCCGAAGTCGGCGCGGCGCCGCCCGGCCGCTCCACCCGCCGCCCGACCCACCGACCCGCCGACCGGGCGGCAGCCGGAACGCCAGGCCGAACGCACCATGCAGCTGCGGGTGTTGCCCTCCCCGGACCCGGCGGCGGACCCAGGCTACGCCTTCGCCGAGCCGGTGCGCCCCGGCTGGACACTGCCGCACGTCCCGGACGCCGCCTGGGCGGCCGGCGCCAGCTCCCGGCGGACCTGGATCAGCCGCGGGCTGCTCGCCGTGCTCCTGGTGGTGCAGGCGGCGCTCTCGCTCCGCCTGACCAACACCGCCTTCGAGGACGAGGCGCTGTACATCTACGCCGGTCACGCGATGATCGCGCACCTCTTCCACGGAGTCCCGGACTACGGCGGTTTCGGCTCGTACTTCTCCGGCGCGCCCACCCTCTACCCGGTGCTGGCGGCGGCGGTCGACTCGCTCTTCGGCCTGGCCGGCGTGCGGGTGATGAGCCTGTTCTTCATGCTGGGCAGCACCGCGCTGCTGTACTCCTTCTCCCGCCGGCTCTTCAGCGAACGTGCCGGGCTCTGCGGCGCGGTGCTCTTCGCCTTCGCGCAGTCCACCCTGTTCCTCGGCAACTTCGCGACCTACGACGCGTGCGCCGTCTTCCTGCTCGCGCTGTCGGCCTGGATCGTGGTCCGGATCGGGCACGGCCACTGGGCACTGTCGCTGCTCCCCGCTCCGGTGGCCGCGCTCGCGGTCGGCGTGAAGTACGCCTCCGCGCTCTACCTGCCCACCCTGGCACTGCTCCTGATGCTGGTCGCCTACCAGCGGTACGGCGTGCCGCGGGCACTGCTGCGCGCGGCCGTCTTCACCGTCGGCGTGGTCGGGCTGCTCGGTGGTGCGCTGTACGCCACCGACTACCTCCAGGCGATCCAGAGCACCACCACCGCCCGGGCCCTCGGCACCGACTCCGCCTGGACGATCATCCAGGACAGCACCCAGTGGGGCGGCCTGCTCTTCGCGGTCGCCGCCCTCGGCACCGTGCTGTACGCCCGGCGGGCCCGGCTCAGCGAGATGCCGGGCTGGCGGCAGGCCGTCCCCGGGGCCCGCTGGCGACTGGCCCTGGGCACCCTGCTCACCGGGACGGCGCTGCTCGCGCCCGCGTACCAGATCCACCTCCAGACCACCACCTCGCTGCAGAAGCACGTCGGGTTCGGGCTGCTGTTCGCGGCCCCGATGGCCGGGGTCGGGATGACCCGGCTGATGGGCGCCCACTTCAAGTTCCCGCAGGCGGCGATAGCGATCGGGACGATCGCGCTGACCCTGGGCATGTCGCAGTCCGCGTACAACTACGGGATCTGGCCGAACACCACCTACCTGATCCAGGAGCTGTCCACCAAGGTCCAGCCCGGGCAGCGCTGGCTCGGCGAGCCGCACGAGGGACCGGTCTACTACCTGACGGCGCGCCATCTGACCGACTACACGCGCTGGACCTCGATCTTCTACATCGACTACACCGGCCGTCCCGGCCAGCAGCTGACCGGGATCCCCGGCTACGTGGCCGCACTCCAGGACGGCTACTTCGACGGCGTGGTGCTCGACTGGTCGGACAACCCCGGCGCCGTGGAGACCGCCATCCGCGACCAGCTGCGGTCGGGCGGACGGTACCGGCTGGACAGCGCCCTGCCCTACCGCACCTCGGCCGGCCAGGGCCACTTCGAGGTCTGGCTGCGCACCAGCTGACCGGCCGATCGGCGGCCCGCGGGCCGGCGGTGATCAGCAGCCCGCCGGCCCGCAGGCGCGCAGGTCGTAGAGGTACGACCGGCCCGCCTTCCAGCTCCGCCACGCGGTCAGCGGGGGCAGCGCCGCGTGGGCCGCGCCGGACGGGAGGGGCCAGCTGTTGGCGACGCCGTCCGCGTCGCAGGTGCACCAGCCGCGGTCGGGGAGCCGGCACAGCCACAGGTCGAGGTCGACGCGTCGGTAGCACGGGTTGCCGTTGCGGGTACCGTCCGGCTGGAAGTGGTAGGTCAGGCCGTCGAGGCGGCGGACGAAGGCGAGGGACACGGCAACAGCGTACGCTGTCCCGAGCATGCCATCTGGGGGGAGGGAACGCGATGGGGACCGCGCTCGCCGTCGGCTCGGGGGTCTTCTGGACCGTCACCTACGTGCTGATCATCCGGGTCGGGCTGCGCGACCGCAGTTACGGGATGCCACTGGTCGCGCTGGGGGCCAACCTCTCCTGGGAGTTCATCTTCAGCTTCGTCCGGCCGCACGACGGTGTGCAGCACGTGATCGACCTGGTCTGGCTCGCCCTGGACTGCGGCATCCTGTGGACCGTACTGCGGTTCGGCCCGCGCGAGTTCCGGTGGCTGTCACGCCGGGCCTTCCCGGCCCTGGCCGCCGGTACGATCGGGCTGAGCTACCTGGGCGTTGACGCGGTCTGCCGCCAGTTCGACGCCGGGGCGGGGACGTTCGCCGCGTTCGGCCAGAACCTGATGATGTCCGGCCTCTTCCTCGGCATGCTGCTCACCCGGCGCTCCACCCGCGGGCAGTCGCTCGGGATCGCCGTCTGCAAGCTGGTCGGCACGGCGCTGGCCTCGGCCGACACCTGGCTCGGCCGGGCGGACGAGCCGCTGCACCACGGGCCGCTGCTCCCCTACCTGTTCGTCAGCATCCTGCTGCTCGACCTGGCCTACGCCCTCGCGCTCGCCGCCGTCGGGCGCGCGGAGACGGCCGACCGCTAGGGCGGTCAACCCTGGTCGGTGGCCGTCCAGTTGCCAGTGCGCGGGTCCTTGCTGATCTCGCAGGACGCGATGTCGTAGCCGCCCGAGGCGGTGGCCTGCGAGATCACCTGGCCGTCCACCTCCAACTGGCAACTGACCGCGCCGCCGCCCTGGAGCTGGGCGGAGATCGCGTAGTAGCTGGGGTTGCCGAGCGGCTGGGTCACGCTCATCGGTGCGTGACCCTGCACCTGGGAGCCGGCCGGACCGTACTGGACGGCCGCGCCACCGGCCCCGGTGACGACGTAGGTGAGTGTGTGGCGCGCGCTGGAGGTCGGCGACGACTGCCGGGCGGGGGCCCTCGGGCGGCCGGTGCCGCCCTTGCCGCTGACGGCCACGGCAGCACCGGCCAGGGCGGCGAGCAGCACGACGGCGGCCGCGCATCCGAGCCGTCGTCCCCGCCGCCCGGTGGCCTTCTTCCGGTGGGACGTCGGCGGCCGCGACGCCGGCGGCCGTGCGGGAGTCCCCCAGCTGGCCCGCCGCCGCGGGTCCGGTGTCGCCATCGCACTGCTCCTGCTACTCGCGCGCTCGCCTGCTCGGACAGCGGCAGCGTGGCAGGGCAACATGACAAACGGTCAGCTGTTTGCCGAGTCGTTACGCGTCGGCGGGTGGAGGGGAGAGCCGGTGCTGCGCGCCCCCTCGGTCGCCGGGCGGCTCAACTCGACGCCACACGCGCGGAGTTCCTCCGCTTGTGCGGCGAAACGGTCGAACATGCCACCACCCTGACGCCGCCGGAGGTGGAGCATGGGCGAGTCGTGGCCGACCAGCCGCGCGAGGTGAGGGGTCACGAGCACGTCGGCGTCGAAGCGGAAGACGGACAGGCCGACGTGGTTGGTCGCGTCCGCGGGCGAACTGTGACGCACCTCCACCCCGGGAACGTCCCGCAGCTTGGCGAGATTCTCCAGGGTGATCCGGATCCGGGTGGAGACCGTGAGGGCCACCTCCTCGACCGCCTCCCGCTGCCGGGCGACCTCACCGTCCGGGTCCCCGAGCAGGAACATCCTGCCGCACCCGCCAATCGAGATCTATCCCTGTAGTACTAGATCAACGCATCTAGGCAAGTTGCCTACTTGCACTCTGCCTACCAGGAGAGTCATGCCACCTACCGTAGGCAAGCCGCTACCGAAAGCATCGATACCGCTTGACTGTGGGCCTTCGCGTAGTCGCTCCTGCGACAGAGCTGTCGTGCCCCAAGCGCATCTCAACAGACGTCCACCTGAAGGGTGGCTGCACCATGTCCGAAATGATCGGGAGATCCCCCTCCCCCGCCGACACCCACGACTGCTGGCTGCCCTACAGCCGGCGGGCGCCGGGTTTGGCGCGGCGGGCGTTACGCGGGTGGTCCGGGAGCATGCCCGGGTGAACGGTTCGTACGAGTGGGCGAGTTGCTGGTCAGCGAGTTGGTGACCCATGCCGTGCTGCACGGTCGGGTGCGGGGGCGGCTGCTGTGCGCACGGTTTGAACTCAAGGGCGAGCGGCTGCGTATTGAGGTGCACGACGCCCGTGAGGAGCGTTGGCCGCAGCGGGGCGGCGGTGCCTGGGAGGCCGAGGGCGGACGGGGGTTGGTGCTGGTGGAGGCGCTGGCGGTCGGGTGGGGTGCCGGGGCTCGGACGGGCGGGGTCGGCAAGGTGGTGTGGTGCGGGTGCGCCCCGGGGGTGGGCGGGTGATCGGCGCGGTGACGGTGGAGCTGACCGGGATCACCGAGCCCGCGAGCTTCGCGCGGATGGGCGACGCGCTCGCCGCGCTCTGGGCGGCGATGCGAGTGCTGGCGCTGGACGAGAGCACCTACCGGGCGTACGAGTACTTCCTCACCCGGCCGGACGCCGTGGAGCGGGCGGCGGAATTCCTGGAGCGGGACGGCAGCCTCACGCTGACGTTCGAAGTGGCGGGCCGGGTGCACCTGTTGCGGATGCACCCGGCCCGAGGGGTGTAGCGGAGGCGTCACCCCAGGTTCAGCCGGGCCGCCAGGCGCAGCAGCCCCGGTGAGAGTCGGCCGAGCAGCCGGGCCACCTTGGCCTCCACCGTCACCGGGACCACCGCCTTGCCGGTGCGGACCGCCCGGACGATCTCGGCGGCGACCTTCTCCGGCGGGAAGCCCCGGCGGGCGTACAGCCGGGCGGCCCGGGCCTGCTTGGCGGCCTGCTGGTCGGCCGAGAGGCCGGAGAAGGTCGCGGTGCGGGTGATGTTGGTGTTGACGATGCCGGGGCAGATGGCACTCACCCCGATGCCCTGTGGGGCGAGTTCGGCGCGCAGGCAGTCGGAGAGCATCAGCACCGCCGCCTTGCTGGTGGCGTAGGCGGCCAGCATCTTGGACGGCAGGTAGCCGGCGGCCGAGGCCAGGTTGACGATGTGCCCGCCCTGGCCGCGCTCGGCCATCAGCGTGCCGAAGGCCCGGCAGCCGTGGATCACGCCCCACAGGTTGACGTCCAGGACCAGCTGCCACTCCTTCTCGGTGGTCCGCAGGAAGGTCCCCGAGTGCCCGATGCCGGCGTTGTTGACCAGCACGTCCGGCACGCCGTGGGTGGCGGCCACGGTGTGCGCCCAGTCGTCCACGGCCGCGCCGTCGCTCACGTCGACCAGGTACGCGTGCCCCGATCCGCCCACCAGGGCGACGAGTTCGACGGTCCGCTCGGCCGCCGCGAGGTCGAGGTCGCCGACCACCACCCGGGCACCCTGCTCGCCGAAGGCCAGCGCGGTGGCCCGCCCGATCCCGCTGCCGCCGCCGGTGATCACCACCAACCGGCGGCTCGCGTCCGACGGTTCACCCGAGGCCAGACGTCCGGTGAACTCCCGTACCAGCCCGGCGACTTGATCGCCACGCTCCAACAGGGCGGACCAGTGCGTGGCGTTCAGCTCGCGCCGGGTGAGGTGCGGTGCCCAGCGCTCCAACCCCTCGGAGAGGAACGGCGCGACGTAGTGGTCCCGGCGCAGGGTGATCAGCTGCACCGGCACCCTCGTCGGCCGCTCGCGCGGGGCGCGCAGCCGGGGACGCATGTTAGCGCGGTACAACTCGATCCCCCGCACGGCGTCCTGACGCAGCGTCCGCTGCGGGTGCCCGGGTCGCGGGGTGACCGCCTCCAGGTCGCGCAGCACCCGCGGCCAGGCCCGGGCCAGCCAGAGCCGCCAGGTGGCCGGGGCCAGCACCGGCAGGTGGAAGGCGGTGATGTACCAGGAGTGCGCTCCCTGGGCGAGCAGTTGGCGCAGGTGCCGCGGGGTGGGCCGGCGCAGCCGGTGCCGGATCCAGTAGCCCATGTGGTCCAGGCAGGGCCCGGAGATCGTGGTGTACGAGGCGATCTGCCGCTCGGCGTCGGGTTCGGTGACCGCCTCCCAGGACTGCAGGGAACCCCAGTCGTGCGCGACCACGTGCACCGGACGGTCCGGGCTGACCGCGTCGGCGACCGCGAACAGGTCCGCGGCCAGCAGCTCCAGCCGATAGCCGTCGCGGCCGTCCGGCACCCCGGACTCACCCGCTCCGCGCACGTCGTAGCGGACCACGTGGTGGTCGGCGGCCAGGTCGGCCGCGACGTCGTCCCAGACCCGATGGGTGTCGGGGTACCCGTGCACCAGCAGCACGGTGGGCGCCTCGGGATCGCCCTGTGCGAAGACGGCGAGCGCGACGCCCGCCGAGTGCACGGTGCTCCGCCGGGTCGCGGGCGGCGGCGTCGGGCTGATCGGCGTCATGGGGCTCATCGGGCGGCCTCCTCAAGCCTGGTCCAGCGCCGCACGTGCGGCAGGTCGTCGTCCAGCCAGTAGGCGTCGTCCTCGGTCACCACGAGGAGCTCCTCGAACTTGATGCCCACCTCACGGAATCCGATGTGCGGTTCGACCGCCCACAGGCCCGGGGTGGGCGCGTGCCGGGACGCCCGACCGTCCGCCCAGAGCGGCGAACGCCCGTGCAGGCGCTCGCTGACGAGCTCGCGGCCGAGGGTCTGCAGGGTGCGCAGCCCGAAGCCGAACAGGTTGACCCCGACCGGAGCCCGGCTGGTGTTGCGGGTCACCTGGTGACCGATCACCCGGCCAGGGTAGACCTGGTGGCGGTTGTCGTAACCGTGCGCGGCGATCTGCGCGTCGACCGCCGCGTAGACCTCGTCCAGCGGCTTGCGGGCCCGCACCTCGCGCAGGATCAGCTCTCGGTAGACCCGCAGGTCGCGGGCGAGCCGGTCCCAGACCGGGTTGTCGCCGACCTTGCCGCCGTAGCCGATGTCGGCGGTGTAGCCGTCCACCACCGGCGCGCAGTCCAACACGTACGGCATGCCCTCGCGCAGCACCCGGCCGCCGGCGAAGAACTGCAGCGGGGTGTGGAAGTGTCGGAACGCGGTGCGGTCGCCGAACCAGGCGAACGGCACGTGGAAGAAGTCCCGCACCCCGGCGGCCACCAGGAGGTGGCGCAGCCGTGCGGTGGCCTGCCGCTCGGTGACGCCGGGCTCGATCCAGGCGGCGACCTGCTCGGCGCAGTGGTAGGCGAGTTGCTGGACCTCACGGAAGCGATCGAGGTCCCGCGCGGTGTAGCGGAACGACGGTGGTCGGCTCACGGTTCAGACCTCCAGGACCAGGGTGTCGCCCTCGGCGGCCCGTGAGACGCAGGGCAGCAGGGCGCCGGCGGCCCGCTCCTCGGCGGTCAGCCGGCGGTCGCGGTGCTCGGGGGTGCCGGCGGCCACGCTGACCTGGCAGGTGCCGCAGAAGCCCTGGCGGCAGGAGTACGGCAGGTCGGGGCGGCCCTCGCGCAGCACGTCCAGCGCGGAGCGGTCCGCGGGGACCGGCAACACCGGTCCTCCGGTGCCCAGTTGAACGCTGAACGGGCGACCGTCGGTGATCGGCGCGGCGCCGAACCGCTCGAAGTGCAGGGCGGTGGCCGGCGATCCGTCCAGCGCCCGCTGCACGGCGGCCAGCATCGGGGCCGGGCCGCAGCAGTAGACCGCGGCGCCGGGGCGGGCCGGGGCCAGCAGCTCGGCAACGGTGGGCATCCGGCCGGTGAGCAGGGTGAGCCGGTCGGGGGCCAGGGCACGCAGCTCGTCGAGGTAGGGCATCGACCCGGAGCTCCGCCCGGCGTACACCAAGTGCCAGTCCAGTCCGCGCCGTTCGGCCTCCCGGGCGATCGGCAGCAGCGGGGTGACGCCGATCCCGCCGGCCACCAGGAGCGGCACCGGCTCGCCGCAGAAGGCGAAGCCGTTGCGCGGCCGGCGGACCGTCAGTCGGGCACCGACGTGCAACTCCTCGTGGATCTCCACCGATCCACCGCCTCCGTCGGCGATCCGGCGCACCGCGATCCGGTAGGTGTCGCGGTCGGCCGGGTCGCCGCAGAGCGAGTAGTGCCGCTCGCGGCCGGAGGGCAGGGTGAGCCGCAGGTGGGCGCCGGGCTGCCAGCCGGGCAGCGGGCCACCGGCGGGATCGGCGAGCAGCAACTCGACGACTTCATCGGCGACTTGCCGGTGCGCGCGGACCACCAGGCAGAGCGGCGGAGTGGGCCGGGCGGCCGGGCGGCGCGGGTTGCGGCGCAGCCCCGGAGAACCCAGCGCGGGGCTGTAGTGCCGGTCGAAGGCGGTCAGGCCGCGCAGGAAGCGGTCGGCGCGCGGACGCCCGTAGAGGTCGGGCGGCGGAGTGCTGAGGTCGTGCGTGCTGGTGCGCCCGAAGGCGGCACTGCGGGCGGGGGCCATCGGCCCGGTCGGGCCGTGCTCCTCGGTCGGGGTGTGGTCCATGCGGCGGTGCTCCGGAACTCAGCGGGCGGCGGCGCGGGCGGCCGGCGAGGTGGCGAGGTAGCTCAGGGCCTGGGCGCTGGAGCCCTCCTGGGTGGGGTGGTAGCCCGGCTTCAGGTAGCGCAGCCCGGAGCGGATCGACTGCACCGGGTCGGGCAGCAGGCCACGCCGCGCCGCATCCTGTGCCTGTCGCCAACTGGGCCGGATCCGGCCGCGCAGGCTCGGATCGTGCGCCAGCAGGTAGCGCACCCCACGGATCCACAGGTGCACCAGCAGCGGCCCGGAGACCAGCATGCCGCGGATCCGGCGCGGGTAGCCCGGGTCCAGGTGAACCATCAGGTCGAAGGCCACGCTGCGGTGTTCCACCTCCTCGGCGCCGTGCCAGCGCAGCAGGTCGACCATGGTCGGGTCGGCGTGCGCCCGGTCCAGGCCCGGCGAGTTGAGCGCCCAGTTGCCGAGGAAGGCGGTGAAGTGCTCGATCGCGGCGACGAAGGCGACTCGCTCGATGACGGTCTCACGCCGCTGCCGCGCGTTGAAGTGCGGCTTCTCGCCGAGGATCCGTTGGAACAGCCAGGCGATCTGCCGGACGTAGGGCCGCGGGTCGAGGCCCTGTGCCAGCAGGTGGTCCAGCACCTCCTGGTGCGCCTCGGCGTGGATCGACTCCTGGCCGATGAAACCGAGCACCTCCTCGCGCAGCTTGTCGTCGGTGATCAGCGGCAGGGCCTCCTTGAAGACCCGGATGAACCAGCGCTCACCCTCAGGGAGCAGCAGGTGCAGCACGTTGATGGTGTGGGTGGCGAACGGTTCGTCCGGGATCCAGTGCAGCGGCAGCTCGGTCCAGTCGAACGCCACGTCGCGGGGTTCCAGCACGAGGTCGTGGTGCACCTCGGGGGCTGTGGGGCGGACGGGGCCTCTGGTTCGGGGCATGGGAGGGCCTCCTGACCTGCGGGGGTGGCGGCAGCACTTCAAACTACTGGCGGGTACCGCAGCTCACAAGGGGTTCGGCCATTGTTATCGACGGCGAGTCTAATAACGCTCGCGAGGGGCGCCGGAACGCCGAAGGGCCCGCGCGCAGGCACGGGCCCTTCGGTGGGGACACGGATCGAGCACTACACCGCCATCGCCAGCATCAGTGGCGCCGCCCGCTCGGCCAGCAGCTCGGACGCGGCCCGCAGCCGGTGCGCGTTGTCCAGCGGGAGCGACATCGCCAGGCAGCCCACCGTGCTCCCGGCCGTCACGGGGACGGCGGCGCAGACCGTGCCGAGGGCGTACTCCTGCAGGTCGAGGGTGGGGACGGTGGCCGGCTGGCGCTCCAGCCGGTGCATCAACTGCTCGGCGTCGGTGATGGTGCGCGAGGTGAGCCGGGCGATCGGGTGCCGGGAGAGGTGGTCCAGCCGGCCCTCGTGGTCGAGTTGGCTGAGCAGGCACTTGCCCAGCGCGCTGGCGTGCGCGGTGGCCCGGAAGTCCACCCACTCGTGCACCGCCGGCGCGTGCTCCGCCGCGGCGACCGCCTCCACGCTCAACTCGCCGTCGTGGTAGCGCCCGAAGTACACGGCGGCGCCCAACTCGTCACGCAGCTCGGTGAGTTTGTGGTGCAGCCGGATCCGGATCAGCTGCTCGCGGTTCTGCTGCCCGAGCATCGCGAAGACCCCGCCCAGCAGCCAACCACCGTCCAGCGACTGCAGGTAGCCCTCGGCGGCGAGCACACCGACCAGCTCGCGGACCACCGGCCCGGGCAGCGCGGTCTCCCGCGCCAGGTCGGCCAGGCTGGCACCGTACGGGTGCCGATCCACCGCCTCGAGCACCCGCAGTGCCCACCGCAGGGAGCCATGCGGACCCGCCGCGTCGTGGTCAAGCATGGCCGGACGACCGTGGCTCTGTGCCGGCATGGCCTCCCCTTCCGCTCCCCTGTACCATCCCTCAGCCTATCCGGGGTCAGGCCCGCGCAAGCCCCGCTCATCCCAGATTCCCGCAGGTGACAGGTATTGGCCGATTGGCATATGCGAGGCGGCCGGAAAGCGGCGCGAAGCGGGGAACGGCAGCACGTCGGCCCCTCCCCCACGGTCCTGGGGGAGGGGGAGGGGGAGGGGCCGGCGGCCGGGCACCCGGAGCGCAGCGGGCGCCCCGAGGTGGTGTGCCCGGCGAGTCAGCCGATCTGAACGAGCATCAGCCCTCGTCGCCCGCACGGAGCTTGTTGACGGCTATCTCCAGGCGCGCACCGTACTCCTCGTCGGCGGCGTGGAAGTGGGCGAGGTTCTTCGCCACGACGTCGTCCCGGCTGACCTGGGCCAGGAACCCCGCCAGGTTGCCGATCAGCCGGCTCTTCTCGTCCTCGGACATCAGCCGGTACAGCTCACCCGCCTGGAAGAAGTCGTCGTCCTTGGTGTGGGCCGGGGTGGTGTAGCTGCCGGTGTGGCCGTTCAGCGCGACCGGCGCGGCCAGCGCGCTGTCGGTCTGACGCGGGCCGTCGTACGAGTTGGGCTCGTAGTTCTTGCCGCGGCCGGACTTGTTGACGGCCGAGAAGCCGTCGCGGCCGTAGTTGTTCGCCTCGGTCGCCTTCGGGGCGTTGACCGCGAGCAGCGTGTGGTTCACGCCGAGCCGGTAGCGCTGGGCGTCCGCGTAGGCGAAGAGCCGGCCCTGGAGCATCTTGTCCGGGGACGGGCCGATGCCCGGCACGAAGTTGTTCGGCGAGAAGGCGGCCTGCTCGACCTCGGCGAAGACGTTCTCCGGGTTCCGGTTGAGCACCAGCCGGCCGACCTTGATCAGCGGGTAGTCGGCGTGCGGCCAGACCTTGGTGAGGTCGAACGGGTTGAAGCGGTAGTCGGCCGCCTCGGCCACCGGCATGATCTGCACGTACAGGGTCCAGGACGGGAACACCCCGCGCTCGATCGCCTGGTGCAGGTCGCGCTGGTGGCTGTCGGCGTCGCCGCCGACCACCTCGGCGGCCTGCGCCGCGTCGAGCGAGCGGACGCCCTGGTTGGTCTTGAAGTGGTACTTGACCCAGAACGCCTCGCCCGACTCGTTGACCCACTGGTAGGTGTGCGAGCCGTAGCCGTTCATGTGCCGGTACGAGGCCGGGATGCCGCGGTCGCCGAAGAGCCAGGTGATCTGGTGGGTGGCCTCGGGGGCGTGCGCCCAGAAGTCCCACACGTTGTCGGCCTCGGTGATGCCGGTGAACGGGTCGCGCTTCTGCGAGTGGATGAAGTCGGGGAACTTCAGCGGGTCCTTGATGAAGAACACCGGGGTGTTGTTGCCGACCAGGTCGTAGTTGCCCTCGGCGGTGTAGAACTTCAGCGCGAAGCCGCGCGGGTCGCGGACCGCGTCGTTGGCGCCGAGGTTGCCCGCCACGGTGGAGAACCGCAGGAAGACCTCGGTGCGCCTGCCCACCTCGGCGAGGAAGTCCGCCCGGGTGTACCGCGACACCTCGTCGGTCACCTCGAAGTAGCCGTAGGCACCGGAGCCACGGGCGTGCACCACGCGCTCCGGGATGCGCTCGCGGTTGAAGCGGGCGAGCTTCTCCAGCAGTTGCTGGTCCTGGATGAGCAGCGGGCCGTACTCGCCGGCCGAGGCCGAGTTCTGGTTGTCGGCGACGGGCGCGCCGGACTCGGTGGTCAGGATCTTGGGCATGGCGGTCCTTCGGAAGAGGGGCGGTGCGTGGTGAAGAGGGATCAGACGCCCAGCAGGCGCCAGATCGCGGCGACCCGGCGGGAGGTCTCGGTGCCGTCCGGCCCGTCGGCCGGCCGCAGCGCCGCGAGGGCGGCGGTGACGTCGGCCGGGGTGGCCAGCGGGCGGGCGGCGACCAGTGTGATGGCCTCGGCGCCGGTCAGGCCGGCGTCGGCGAGCGCCTGCGCGGCCTCGGTGGCGGGCAGCGCGTTGAACCAGCGCAGCGCGAGGGCGGCGCGGCCGGCCTCGGTGAGCCGGCCGGTGAGCCGCAGCCGGGCCAGGCCACCGTCCGGGTACACGTTGATCCGTACGTGGGTCACCGGGCGGCCCACGTCGAGGCGCAGCCGGTGGCGGGTGTCGGGCTGCAGGCGGGTACGCGGCAGGATCTCGAACCAACCGGCGGCATCGTCCTCCGGACGGCAGCCACCGGATCCACCACCCGCCGAGGCGTCGTAGCCCACCAGGTCGGCCCAGCCGGGGGCGTTGGCGACGAAGTGGGTGGTGTCCACCTCGACGGCCAGCACCTCGCCGCCCCCGGCCAGGGCGATCCGCACCCAGTCGTTGGCCTTGTCGCGCCGACGCCGGGTCTCCCAGCCCTCGCCCATGACGGAGGCGCGGCCGGGAGCGTTCAGGTTGTGCGGGGAGGAGAAGTAACGGTCCGAGGCGGCCTCGGCGACCCCGCCGTACTCCTGGGCGGCCAGGTCGAAGGTCAGGCCGTCCAGGTCACGGGGGTCGGGCAGCACCTCGCCGTGCACCCGCAGCCGGGCGACACCGCCGTCGGGCCAGATGTTCAGCCGCACGTGGGTGTAGCGGGTGGGGTCGTTGACCTCGAACGCGTGGGCGGTGTCGCCCTGCAGCGGGCTGCGCGACACGATGTCGGTCCACTCGGCCGCGGCCAGCTCCTCGACCGAGGGGATGCCGGGTATCGAGGCGGCCTGCACGGAGGCACTCTCCGGGTAGTTGCCGGTGAAGTGCGCGGTGTCCACGATCACGCCGCGGATCCGGCCGGCCACCCCGAGCCGGACGACCGCCCAGTCGTGGTCCTGGTCGGTCGGGTGCGGCTGCTCGGCCGAGGCGCCGCGCCGGCGCCGGCTCTCCCAGCCGTCCATGATCTGGCCCTTGTGGCCGAAGGTGTGCGGACGGAACTCGGCGTCCTTGGCGACCAGCAGGTTCTCCGCGTCGGCGAAGGTGTCCTCGTTGGTGGCCACCACGCCGGCGCCGAGCAGCCGGGAGGCCAGGTTGACCAGCTCGGTGAAGGGAGCGGCCGGGGTCTGACGGGTACTCATCTCGCTCCTCAGCGGGTACGAAGGATCTGCCGGCCGAAGGGCTCGGCGTGCACGTCCACCACCCGGCCGCGCAACCAGGTGGTCCGGACGACGCCGGTCAGGGTCTTGCCCGCGTACGGGGTGACCGGGTTGCGGTGGTGCAACTCGTCGGCGACGACGGCGAATTCGGCGTCCGGGTCGAAGGCCACCAGGTCGGCGTCGCGGCCGACCGCGATCGCGCCCTTGCCGCCCTCCAGGCCGACCAGTGCGGCCGGCCCGGCGGACATCCAGCGCACCACGTCGGTGAGTTGGTGGCCGCGCCGGCGGGCCTCGGTCCAGATCGCCGGCAGGCCCAGCTGCAGCGAGGCGATCCCGCCCCAGGCGGCGGCGAAGTCGCCGCTGCCGCCGAAACGTTTCAGCAGCTTGAGGTCCGGGGTGGACGGCGAGTGGTCGGAGACGATCGCGATGAACTCGCCGGCCGCCAGCGCGGCCCAGAGCAGGTCACGGTTGGACTCGTCGCGGATCGGCGGGCAGCACTTGAAGGCGGTGTCGCCGTCCGGCACCTCCTCGGCGGCCAGCGTCAGGTAGTGCGGGCAGGTCTCGGCGGTCACCCGCACGCCGTCGGCCCGGGCCTGGGCCAGCAGCGGCAGCACCGCGGCCGAGGAGACGTGCAGGATGTGCACCCGGGCGCCGGTCCGCCGCGCGGTGTCCAGCAGCCGGGCCACCGCGGCCGCCTCGGCGTCGTCGGGCCGGGAGGCCAGGAAGTCGCGGTAGTGCACGCCGGGTTGCTGCGGAGCCGCGGCCAGCACGGCCGGGTCCTCGGCGTGGATGATCGCCAGCGCGCCGATCCGGGCCTGCTCGGCCAGCGCCTTCTCCAGGTCGGCCTGTTCGACGTGCGGGAACTCGTCCACGCCGGACGGCGCGAGGAAGCTCTTGAAGCCGAACACCCCGGCCCGGTGCAGGGGTTCGAGCTCGTCGGCGTTGCCGGGCACGGCGCCGCCCCAGAAGCCGAGGTCGACCCAGGCCTGGCCCTCGGCGGTCTTCCGCTTGACCGCCAGGCCCTCCACCGTGGTGGTGGGCGGGATCGAGTTGAGCGGCATGTCGATCACCGTGGTGACACCGCCGGCCGCGGCGGCCCGGGTGGCGGTGGCGAAGCCCTCCCACTCGGTCCGGCCCGGCTCGTTGACGTGCACGTGGGTGTCGACCAGGCCGGGCAACAGCGCGCTGTCGCCGAGGTCGGTGAGGGTGGCGTCCGCCACGAGCAGCGAGCCGTGGGCGGCGATCCGCTCGATCCGGCCGTCCCGGATCAGCAGGTCCGCGGGGCGCTCGCCGTCCGGGAGGACCACGCGGCGGGAACGGATCACCGCGGTCGCCTGGGGTGTCACGCTGCGCGGCATCAAGACCTCCGGACTGAGGTGAAGTAGCGGTGGCTCGGAGCCTAGGGCCGCCTTCAACAAAACGTCAATGTAGGAAAGTACGACAGGATCGGACGGGACTGGGAGGTGAACTCCCGGTCCTCAACGGGCCGCCAGCAGCTCCGCGGCCAACCGCTCCCCCGCGACCTCGGCCAGCTCGGCGGCCTTCGTCAGGCTGTCACCGGGCTGCTCGGCCAGGTCGGTCAGGGCGTACGCGGCGACGAAACCCGCGCCCCGCCACTCACCCTCCGACAGTTCGAGCCGCCCTGCCACTGCGGCCACCGGAACCCCCGCCCCGGTGGCCGCCGCGGCGACGCCGGCGGGGGCCTTGCCATGGAGCGTCTGCGCGTCCAGGCACCCCTCACCGGTCACGACCAGGCGTGCCCCACGCACGGCCGCGTCGAAACCCAGCAGCTCGAGCAGCAGCTCGATGCCGGGCCGCATGGTGGCGCCGAGCAGGGCCAGGGCGGCGAAGCCGACCCCGCCCGCCGCTCCGGCACCGGGGGCGTCGCGGACGTCCCGGCCGGTGATGTCCCGCACCGCGTCCGCCCAGCGGGTCAGACCGGCCTCCAGGACCTCCAGGTCCTCGCCCTCCGCGCCCTTCTGCGGACCGTAGACGGCGGTCGCGCCGCGCGGGCCCAGCAGCGGGTTGTCCACGTCACAGGCGACCACCACCTCCACCCCCGCCAGGGTGTCCGCCAGGGTGCCCGGGTCCAGGCGGTGCAGCCGGCGCAGGGCCGCACCGCCCGGGGGCAGTTCGACGCCGGCGGCGTCGTACAGCCCGACCCCGAGCGCCTGCACCATGCCGGCCCCGCCGTCGGTGCACGCGCTGCCGCCCAGACCCAGCACGACGCGCCCGGCGCCGAGCGAGACCGCGCGGGCGATCAACTGGCCGACCCCGTAGGAGGCCGCCGCGAGCGGCGCGGTCCGGCCGCCGGGGAGCCGGGCCAGGCCGGAGGACTGGGCCAGCTCGACCACGGCGGTGTCGTCCCGCAACGCGATCGCGGCGTCCACCGGCAGGCCGGTCGGGCCCGCCACCTTGACCGGGATCCGGGTGAACCCGGCCGCCAGCGCGGCGGCCAGGGTGCCCTCGCCGCCGTCGGCGACCGGCAGTTCGCGGACCTCCAGCTCGGGGCGGACCCGGCGGATCCCGGCGGCGAGGCGAGCGGCCACCTCGGCGCCCTCCAGGGTGCCCTTGAACTTGTCGGGAGCTACGACCACATGGCCCTGGGTGGGGATGGCGGGCATGGTGCTGGCCTCACTTCCGAGTCGAGCTGTTCCGGGTCGAGCTGGGCGACGTGCTCTCAATGGTGGGTCCCAGGGCGTGGGGATGCGACCCCCTCCCCGCCGTTCCTCCCGTCCCGCTTCCGACGTACGGGGGGCTCCCCTCGGCGAGGGAGGGGGCCGGGCGGCGCCCGCGCACGACCGAAGTGCGCTGCGCCGCCGGTCTGGCACGGCCGGTAGACAGGTGCTTGGGCCTCAGCCTGCCTACCGGCCGAAACTGCCCTCCTGGTGGCGCGGGCACGACCGGACAGGTACACGCCACCAGGAGGAGTTCAAGGGGTGCCGCGCACAGCGCGCCCGAACAAGGGCGGTGGCGGGTGGCGGATCCAAGGGGTGCCGCGCACAGCGCGCCCGAACAAGGGCGGTGGCGGGTGGCGGGTGGCGGGTGGGCTAGTCGACCACGCGGCCCGCGAGCCGCTCCACGCCGCGCAGCAGGGCCGAGTGGTCCAGCGAACCGTCACCGTTGGCCCGGGCCGAGGCGACCAGCTGGGCCACCACCGCGCCGAGCGGCAGCGGGGCCTCGACCGCGCGGGCGGCGGAGGTCACGATGCCCATGTCCTTGTGGTGCAGGTCGATCCGGAATCCCGGGGCGAACTCACGGCCGACCATGTTGGCCTTCTTGCGGTTCAGCACGGTCGAGCCGGCCAGGCCGCCCGCGAGCACGTCCAGCGCGGCAGGCAGGTCCACGCCCGCGTTCTCCAGGAAGACCACGGCCTCGGCCACGGCCTGGATGTTGATGGCCACGATCAGCTGGTTGGCGGCCTTCACGGTCTGACCGGCGCCGGCCGGGCCGACGTGGATGACCGTGGTGCCCAGCGCGTCGAAGAGCGGCTTGGCCTCGGCGAAGTCCACCGCCCCGCCCCCGACCATGATCGAGAGGACCGCCTCGACGGCACCGGCCTCGCCGCCGGAGACCGGCGCGTCCAGGGTGCGGACACCCCTCTCCTTGGCCGCGGCCTCCACCTTGATCGAGGTCTGCGGGGTGATCGAGGACATGTCGATCACCAGGGTGCCCGGCTCCACGTTCTCCAGCACACCGCCCTCACCGAGGATGACCTGCTCGACCTGCGGGTCGGCCGGGACCATGGTGATCACGACCTCGGCGTCCTTGACCGCGTCCGCGATGCTGGTCGCACCGTGACCGCCGGCCGCCACCAGGGCGTCGATCTGGGGCTGGGTGAGGTTGAAGCCGGTGACGTGGTGGCCGGCCTTGACCAGGTTGGCGGCCATCGGGCCGCCCATGATGCCGAGGCCGATAAAGGCGATCTTGCGGGAGGCGCTCATCGCGTCGCGTTCCTTCGTACGGGGGTGGGTGCGTGCGGGCAGGGGTGGGGAGGGGGTTACCGCGCGGCGCGCAGCTCGCGCGGCAGCCACTCGAAGCTCTCGGCGCTGACGCCGGAGGACGGGCGGTACTCCAGGCCGATCGGGCCGGTGTAGCCGGCCGCGGCGAGCCGCTCGAACAGGCCCTCGTAGTCCAGCTCGCCGGTGCCGGGCTCGTTGCGGCCGGGGAGGTCGGCGATCTGCACGTGGCCGATCCGGTCGGCGAAGCCGTCGATCACGGCGGCCAGGTCCTCGCCGTTCACCGACAGGTGGTAGAGGTCGCAGAGGAACCTGGCGTTGCCGAGGCCGGTGGCGGCGTTGACCCGGTCCACCACGTCCACCGCGGCCTGCGCGGTGAGCAGCGGGTAGTCCGGGGCGTCGACCTTGTTGAGCGTCTCGATCAGCAGCACGGCGCCGATCTCGTGCGCCGCGCGGGCCGCCAGGACGAGGTGCTCCAGGGCGAGCGCGTCCTGCTCGGCCGGGTCGGCCCCGGCGACCCGGTTGCCGTAGAGCGCGTTGAGCGCGCCGGCGCCGAGCGAGCCGGCCAGCACCGCGGCCACCGGGAGGTTGGCCCGGAAGCGCTCGCGCTCGGCCGGTACGGAGACGGTGCCCTTGGCGCCCACGGTCAGGTCGTCGAGGAAGTTGAGGCCGGTGAGCCGGACGCCGGCATCGGTGAAGGCCTTGCGGAGCGCGTCCAGCTCGGCCTCGGACGGGGTGGCCTCGGTCCCGAACGGCCACCACAGCTCGGCGGCGGTGAAGCCGGCTGCGGCGGCCGCGGCCGGGCGCTCCAGGAGCGGGAGCTCGCTGAACAGGATCGACAGGTTGACCGTGTAGCTGTGCTTGGCAGCGGCAGTCACGTCCATCACCTTTCACTCTTCCTCATCCGCAACTTCCACGATCCGGAAGAGGGATTCTGCTTGATGGAAGCATGGCACGGGCACCCAATGGGACGTCAAGGCCGTCGCAACAATTTGTTGAAGAGGCCGAAACCCGCCCCCCGCGTCGGCGACCGACTGTCCGATCGACCAGTCAGAACCGGCCAGACCCCCCACCCGCCCGCTCGCTACAGTGAGCAGGTGCGATTGATGGTGGAATTCACGACAGAACCGTTCGAACTGGTCAACTTCCCGGACCACGCCGTGGCGGCCCGCCGCGTGGTCGACGAGGCCGGCCTGACCGTCTCGGTCGGCCCGTTCGGCACCAGCGCCGAGGGCGAGGCCCAGCAGGTGCTCGCCGCGGTCGACCGACTGCTGCACGAGACCCTGGAGCACGGCGCGAGCCGGATCTCCGTCCAGGTCAGCGTGGTCCCCGAGTCCCCCGAAGGAGTGGGTACGCAGTGAGCGACGCCCTGGAACACCCGCTCACCGTGGCGATAAAGCCGCTGCTGGACGCCGTCGGCGCCACGGTCCTCGACCTGGACGCCGCCAAGCCGGACGATGTCGTGCTGCGCTGGGAGGACGAACCGGTCATGGCCGTCCGCCTGCCCCACCTGAGCAGCGCCCTGGACCGACTGCTGGCCGAGATGACCAGGCAGTTCGACGGCCGTCCGCTCGCCGAGCTGGACCGCCTGGAGAAGCAGCACGTGGTCGCCCTCCTGGAGGAGCGCGGCGCGTTCACCGTCCGGCACGGCGTCGAGACGGTCGCCTCGGCGCTCGGAGTCAGCCGGTTCACCGTGTACAACTACCTGAACCGCCAGGTCGAAGGCCCGAAGGCCGGCTGACCAGGCCAGTCTTGCCGACCGGACCGGGACGGCACACTTGGCGGATCGCACACGAAAGCGGCCGGCCGACGGCGGCGCTTCGAAACGTAACCACCAAGGGTTCAACAAAGTGTTGACGCCCGGGGGTGGTGGATCTAGCTTGTGCGGGTGGCACCACTCTTCAGGAGGTCCACCCGTGAGCAACCACCCCCACGCGTCCCCGGACGCCACCGGCGCCCTCTCGGCGCTGGCGGCGGCTCCGGCCGCCGAACTGGACGGCCTCCTCCTGGAGGTCTGCTCCAGCCCCCGCTGGGCGGCCACCGTAGCGGCCTCCCGCCCCTGGCCCGACCGGAACGTCCTGCTCGCCGCCAACGAGGCGGCGATGGCCGGGCTCACCACCGCCGACCTGGGGGACGCCATGGCCGGCCACGCCCGGATCGGCAAGCCCAAGTCGGGTGACGCCACCTCCGAGCGCGAGCAGGCCGGAATCCAGGGCGTGGACCCCACGCTCCTCGACGAACTGCACCGGGCCAACGCCGCCTACGAGGCGAAGTTCGGCCACGTGTTCCTGATCTGCGCCACCGGCCGCACCGCGGCCACCATGCTCGCCGCGCTGCGCGAGCGGTTCCCCAACGACGCGGCCACCGAGGCCGAGATCGTCCGCGGCGAGCTGCGCAAGATCAACGACATCCGGCTCAACCGACTGCTGGACG
The DNA here is from genome assembly GCF_055559155.1 of Kitasatospora sp. NPDC024654. Taxonomy (NCBI): domain Bacteria; kingdom Bacillati; phylum Actinomycetota; class Actinomycetes; order Kitasatosporales; family Streptomycetaceae; genus Kitasatospora; species Kitasatospora sp. NPDC024654. Next base: position 4,818 of record NZ_JBVHLF010000081.1, on the reverse strand, counting down.
AGACCCTCGCCCAGCAGGTTCTCCGGAGAAGCTTTTTGACGATCCGTCAATCACGTTACCAGTAAGGTCTTCTCGCCATGACTGGCATCTCCACGCACGTGCTCGACACCAGCCGCGGCCGTCCCGCCGAGGGCGTCCCGGTCGAGCTCGCACTCAACACCGAGGGTGGCTGGCAGGTGCTCGGCACCTCCGCCACGGACTCCGACGGCCGGGTGAAGGACCTCCCGACCGTGGAGGCGGGCTCGGTCGTCCGGCTCCAGTTCGACACCGCGGCCTACTACGCGGGTTCGGACGAGGCGCCGTTCTTCCCCGAGGTCTCGATCGTCTTCACGGTCGCGCCCGCGCAGCACCACTACCACGTGCCGTTGCTGTTGAACCCCTTCGGATACTCCGTCTACCGCGGAAGCTAGGAACCAGGAGCCCGCCATGGCCCACGTGCTCGGTCAGAACCAGTACGGCAAGGCAGAGAACCGCATCGTCCGGGTGTACCGCGACAGCACCCGGCACGAGATCAAGGACCTGAACGTCTCGGTCGCCCTCTCCGGCGAGTTCGACGACGTCCACCTCACCGGCTCGAACGCCAACTGCCTGCCCACCGACACCATCAAGAACACCGTGTACGCCTTCGCGAAGGAGCACGGCATCGAGTCGGCCGAGGCCTTCGGCATCACGCTGGCCCGGCACTTCGTCGACAACACCCCGCCGGTGCACCGGGCCCGGATCCGGATCGAGGAGTACTCCTGGGATCGGATCAGGACCCCGGACGACACCTCGCGGTTCATCGGCTCGGAGGAGGTAGGCCACTCCTTCGTCCGCAACGGCGGTGAGGTCCGCACCTCCGAGATCGTCTACGACGGCAGCACCGTCCAGGTGATCTCCGGCCTCAAGGACCTGGTCGTGATGAACACCACCAACTCCGAGTTCTGGGGCTACATCAAGGACCGCTACACCACGTTGAAGGAGGCCTACGACCGGATCCTGGCCACCCAGGTGACGGCCCGTTGGGCCTACTCCTACCGCGGCCGGGAGGACGAGACCCAGCCCAACTGGAACCGCTCCTACAGCCACGTCCGCCGGCACCTGCTGGAGGCGTTCGCCGAGACCTACTCCTACTCGCTGCAGCAGACCCTGCACGCGATGGGCACCCGGGTTCTCAACAGCCGGGTGGAAGTTGACGAGGTCCGCCTCGAACTCCCCAACAAGCACCACTTCCTGGTCGACCTGGAGCCGTTCGGGCTGAAGAACGACAACGAGGTCTACTACGCCGCGGACCGGATGTACGGGCTGATCGAGGGCACCGTGCACCGCGAGGGCGTCGTCCCGGTCATCCCGGTCGCCTGACCGGGGAACCCCAGCCCGAGGGATCCTCGCTCCGCGGTCCCACCCTCGGGGGCCAGCAGTACCGACGGCGGTCCTCCCCCCGGACGGGCCTCCGCGGTCGGACGGCCCACCAGCCGGCCTCCCCGCCCGGCCGTCCGACCGTGAGGTCCACCCCGGGGCACCCCCCAAGCCCTCCCCCGCTCCCAGGAGTCAGCCATGGCAGTCCAGCCTCCCAACCCCGAGCAGCGGATCGTGATCGAGAACGTCGCGATCGCGACGGTCGACGCCGACGACACCGAGTACGCCCGCGGCCACGTGGTGGTCAAGGGCAATCTGATCGAGTCGGTCGGCAACGGCCCGGCCCCGCAGTGGCTGGACAACGTGGTGCGCCGGATCAACGGCGAGGGCCATCTGATCACCCCGGGGCTGGTCAACACCCACCACCACTTCTACCAGTGGATCACCCGCGGCCTGGCCCAGGACAACATCCTCTTCGACTGGCTGGTCGCGCTCTACCCGACCTGGGCCCGGATCGACGACCGGCTGGTGCACGCCGCCTCCCAGGGCTCGGCCGCCGCGCTGCTGAAGTCCGGCTGTACCACCGCCAGCGACCACCACTACGTCTTCCCGCGCGGCGGCGGCGACATCCTGGGCGCCTCGATCGAGGCGGTCCAGGAGCTCGGCCTGCGCTTCACCGCGCTACGCGGCTCGATGGACCGCGGCCAGAAGGACGGCGGCCTGCCGCCGGACCACGCGGTGGAGACCATCGAGGACATCCTGATCGCCTCCGAGGCGGCCGTGGACACGTGGCACGACCCCTCCTTCGGCTCGATGCTGCACGTCGCGATCGCGCCCTGTTCGCCCTTCTCGGTCAGCACCGAACTGCTGCGGGAGGCAGCGGTGTTGGCCCGCCGCAAGGGCGTCCGGCTGCACACCCACGGCTCCGAGACGGCCGAGGAGGAGCAGTTCTGCAAGGAGCTGTTCGGGATGGGCCCGACCGACTACTTCGAGTCCACCGGCTGGCTGGGCGAGGACGTCTGGATGGCGCACTGCGTCCACATGAACGACTCCGACATCGCCAAGTTCGCCGAGACCGGCACCGGTGTCGCGCACTGCCCGTCCTCCAACGCCCGCCTGGCGGCCGGCATCGCGCGGGTCCCGGACATGCTCGGGGCCGGCGTCCCGGTCGGCCTCGGGGTGGACGGCACCGCCTCCAACGAGTCCGGCGAACTGGGCACCGAGCTGCGCAACGCGCTGCTGATCAACCGGCTGCACGGCCGCCCCGACGCGCTCACCGCGCGCGGCGCGCTGCGCCTGGGCACCATGGGCGGTGCCCGGGTGCTGGGCCGTCAGGACGAGATCGGCTCGATCGAGGTGGGCAAGCTGGCCGACCTGGCGCTCTGGAAGGTCGACGGCATCATGCACTCGTCGATCGCCGACCCGGTCGCCGCGCTCACCATGGGCGCGCTGCCGCCGCTGGCGCTGCTGCTGGTCAACGGCAACGCGGTGGTCGAGAAGGGCAACCTGACCACCGTCAACGAGGACCGGATCGCGCAGAACTGCGCCCGGGCCGCCAAGGAGCTGGCCGCGCGGGGCTGAACCCCGGTCAACACGCTCCCCCACACGGGTGGCACGTCACGTGCCACCCTCCCCCAAGACTCCGGGCCGCCCAGGGACGGTGCGTGACCCGGACTCCGCCCCAGCCGGGGCGGACCGCGGCCCCGGACCCACGGCGAGGGTCCGGGGCTGCGGCGTTTCCCGTGGGTCGGCCACGTAGGTTACTGCTACTCGTATCTGATCGACAGCCGAGAGAGAGCACATGTCCACCAGCGGCTCGGGGGTCCTCGCCACCGCGCATCGCGGCCCCTCCCCACGGCTGCTCCTCGCCCCCCTGCGGCACCCCGTGGTCGCCGCGACCCTGCTGGCCGCCGCGCTGGGCCTGTTCTGGGCGCTGGCGCTCGCCAACGAGGCCGGCGACCTGGCCGCCCAGTACGCCTGGACCGACTTCACCAGGCAGCACCCGGACGCGGCGTACAACCTCTCCTGGTACGGCGGCATGCACACCGCCTCGTACAGCGTGCTCTCGCCCTATCTGATGGGCCTGCTGGGCGTGCGCACCACCGGGGTGCTGGCCGGCACGGTCTCCGCCGCGATCGGCGCCGACCTGCTGGTCCGCTCGGGGCTGCGCCGCCCGCTGTCGCCCGCGCTGTGGACCGCCTTCGCGCTCTGGTGCGACATCGCCTCCGGACGGGTGACCTTCGCGACCGGGGTGGTCTTCGGGCTGGCCGCCACCGCGCTGGTCCACCCGCGGGCCGTGTTGACGAGGTCCCGGGGGGCCGGGCTCTTCGCGCTGGCCGCGCTGGCCACCCTGGGCAGCCCAGTGGTCGGGCTGTTCCTGGAGGTGGTGGCCGCCGCGCTGTTCCTCCGGCGGCGGCGTGGCGAGGCGTGTCTGCTGGCCGGCGCGCCGGTGCTGGTGGTGGCCGGGACGTCGCTGCTCTTCCCGTTCTACGGGGTGCAGCCGTTCGACTGGTGGGCCGCGCTGCCGGTGGTCGCGGTGGCGCTGGCGGTGGCGCTGCTGGTGCCGCGCGAGTGGCGTGCGGTGCGCTCCGGTGCGCTGGTCTACGGGCTCGGCGTGGTACTGGTCTGGCTGGTGCCGTCGCCGGTGGGCAGCAACGTGGACCGGCTGTGGCTGCTCTTCGCCGGGACGGCGCTGCTGGCCGCCGCGTTGGAGCCACGCCTGGGGCTGCGGATCGGGCCGCACACGGTGGCCGCGGTCTTCCTCGCGACGGCCGGCTGGCTGGTCGTCAAGACCGCGGGTGACCTGGCCAGTACCGTCCCGGTGCAGGCCGCCACCCGGGACTACGGGCCGCTGGTCGCCGAGCTGCGCGCGCTCGGCGCGGACCGCGGCCGGGTCGAGGTGGTACCGATGCGCACGCACTGGGAGGCCGCCGCGCTGGCGCCGTACGTGGAGCTGGCCCGGGGCTGGAACCGGCAGGCCGACGTCAGCCGCAACCCGCTCTTCTACGTCGGCACCCTCACCCCGGACAGCTACCACGCCTGGCTGCTGCGCTGGAGCGTCGGCTACGTGGTGCTGCCCTCGGACACCCCGGACGACGCGGCGGTCACCGAGGCGGCCGTCGTCGCGTCGGATCCGTCCTGGCTTCACCCGGTCTGGCAGAACCGGAGCTGGCGGCTCTACCGGGTCACCGACGCCGCGCCGCTGGCCCAACCGCCGGCCACCGTGCAGCAGGCCGGGGCGGCCGCGCTGACCGTGCAGGTGCCGGATCCCGGCTCGGTGCTGCTGCGGGTGCCGTTCTCACCCTGGCTGGGGATCTCCGGCAGCGACGCGGACGGCGACGACGGCTGCCTGGCCCAGTCCGGCGACTGGACGGTGCTGCGCGCGCCGCACGCCCGGCCAGCAGCGGCAACACCTCGCCCTCCGAGGCCCGCACCGCCACCATCACCCCACCCGACGGCAACACCTGCATCAACCGCCCA
>NZ_JBVHLF010000080.1:0-29927 GCF_055559155.1 Kitasatospora sp. NPDC024654 | reverse complement strand
CTGTGGGAGAGTAGGACGCCGCCGAACGATTTTTCAGAGAAGCCCCTTCCGGGAGACCGGGAGGGGCTTCTCGCATTTCCGGACCCGGACGGACGAAGGCGGATCAGAGTGGCAGCTTGAATCCCACGTGGGAGGCGGTGAAACCGAGCCGCTCGTAGAAGCGGTGGGCGTCGGTGCGGCTCTGGTCCGAGGTGAGCTGCACAAGCCGGGCGCCCAGCCGCCGCGACTCGGCGATCGCCCATTCGACCAGCCGGGTGCCGAGCCCGCTGCCGCGCTCGTCGGCCCGCACCCGGACCGCCTCGATCACCGTTCGGGTGGCCCCGCGGCGGGAGAGCCCGGGGATCACGGTGAGCTGGAGCGTACCGACCACCTGGCCGGCGTGGACGGCGACGGTCAGGTGTTGGTTGGGGTCGGAGGCGAGCCGCTCGAAGGCCGTGTAGTAGGGCGTCAACTCGTCGGGGGACTCCCGGAGGGCGCCCAGCGGGTCGGCGGCGAGCAGGGCCACGATGGCGGGCACGTCGGCCGGGGTCGCCGGGCGGATCTGAAGGTCACTCATCCCGCCAGCCTAGGGACCGGCGCCGGGCTCAGGCGTCGGGGGCGGCGCTGGTGATGACCGAGAAGACCGCGCCGTGCGGGTCGGCCAGCTGGGCGAACCGGCCCACTCCGGGGGCGTCGACGGCCGGCGCCTGGACGGTGCCGCCCAGCTCCTGGGCCTTGGCGACGGCCGTGTCGGCGTCCGCCACCTCGACGTACGGCAGCCAGTACGAGCCGCTGCCGGTGGCCGCCCGGTCCTCGGGCAGCAACTCGGCGATTCCGCCCTGGCTGGAGTTGGTCCCGCCACCGGCCGGGGTGACCACGGTGTAGGTGAAGTCACCGAACGGGACGTCCTGCTCCAGCCAGCCGAAGACCGACCGGTAGAAGGTCTTGGCCGCGTCCGGGGCGCTGGTGTGCAGCTCGGTCCAGCAGAGCGTGCCGACCGAGGTGACCGCCTCCAGGCCCGCTGTCTTGCCGGGCTGCCAGACCGCGAACCGCGCGCCGGTGGGATCGGTGTAGCCGGCCATCCGACCGTCGGTGAAGACGTCGAACGGGCCGAAGCGGACCGTCCCCCCGCTCTGTGTGACGACCTTGCTGGTCGCGTCCGCGTCCTCGGTGTGGAAGTAGAGCGTCCAGGCCGGCCTGGCGCCCTCTTCGGTGAGCGGGCCGATCGCGCCGACCGTCTGCTCGCCCAGCCGGAAGAAGCCGTAGCCGCCGGCGTTGGGCCCGGCGGAGGTGAAGGTCCAGCCGAACAGGCCGCCGTAGAAGTCCCGGGAGGCGCTGATGTCGGGGCTGCCGAGGTCGAGCCAGTTCGGCGCCCCGGGTACGAAGGTGGTGGTGAGCATGGTCGTCCGCTCCTTTGCGGGCCCCGCTCGCCGGTGGGCCGGGCAGGGCGTGGGAGTCTCCCTGCCATCGTGGGCCCTGCCGGGGTGGGTGACAATCGCGGCCCGCGCTGTCACCGGGGGACGGTACGGTGCGTAGCGGAAACCCACGAGTGGGTGAGGGGCCCACGAGGGTAAGAGGGAGGTCCGGATGGGCGGGCAGCAGCCGCAGGCACCGGTGCAGCGACAGCTCGCCCAGGTCGAGGGCGTGCTGGAGCGGATCACCTACGCCAACGAGGAGACCGGCTACACGGTCGCCCGGGTGGACACCGGCCGCGGCGGCAACGACCTGCTGACGGTGGTGGGCGCCCTGCTCGGCGCGCAGGTGGGCGAGTCGCTCCGGCTGCACGGGCGCTGGGGTTCGCACCCGCAGTACGGCAAGCAGTTCATGGTGGAGAACTACACGACGGTGCTGCCGGCCACCATCCAGGGCATCCAGCGCTACCTCGGCTCGGGGCTGATCAAGGGCATCGGGCCGCGCTTCGCGGAGCGGATCGTCGGCCAGTTCGGGGTCGACACGCTGACCGTCATCGAGCAGGAGCCCAAACGGCTGATCGAGGTGCCCGGGCTGGGCCCCAAACGGACGAAGATGATCGCCGCCGCCTGGGAGGAGCAGAAGGCGATCAAGGAGGTGATGGTCTTCCTCCAAGGGGTCGGGGTGTCCACCTCGCTCGCGGTGCGGATCTACAAGAAGTACGGCGACAGCTCGATCGGGGTGGTGAAGAACGAGCCCTACCGGCTGGCGGCGGACGTCTGGGGCATCGGCTTCCTGACCGCCGACCGGATCGCCCAGGCGGTCGGGATCCCGCACGACAGCCCGGAGCGGGTCAAGGCGGGCCTGCAGTACGCCCTGTCGCAGAGCAGTGACCAGGGCCACTGCTACCTGCCCGAGGAGCGCCTGATCGCGGACGGGGTCAAGCTGCTCCAGGTCGACGTGGGCCTGGTGATCGACTGTCTGGCGGAGCTGGTGGCCGAGGAGGGGGTGGTCCGGGAGAGCCTGCCGGGGGAGGGCGGGGAGCCGATCACCGCGGTCTACCTGGTGCCGTTCCACCGGGCCGAGATCTCGCTGAGCAACCAGCTGCTGCGGCTGCTGCGGGCCGAGGACGACCGGCTGGCGGGCTTCACCGGAGTGGACTGGCCGAAGGCGCTCGGCTGGCTCGCCGAGCGGACCGGAGCGGAGCTGGCGCCCGAGCAGAAGCAGTCCGTCCAGCTGGCGTTGACGGAGAAGGTGGCGGTGCTGACCGGGGGGCCGGGCTGTGGCAAGTCCTTCACCGTCAAGTCGATCGTCACCCTGGCGCTGGCCAAGCGGGCCAAGGTGCTGCTGGCCGCGCCGACCGGCCGGGCGGCCAAGCGGCTGGCGGAGCTGACCGGCTGTGAGGCGTCGACCGTGCACCGCCTGCTGGAGCTGCGGCCGGGCGGTGAGGCGGCCTACGACCGGGACCGGCCGCTGGACGCCGACCTGGTGGTGGTCGACGAGGCGTCGATGCTGGATCTGATCCTGGCGAACAAGCTGGTCAAGGCGGTCGCGCCGGGCGCCCACCTGCTCTTCGTGGGGGACGTGGACCAGCTGCCGTCGGTGGGGGCCGGCGAGGTCCTGCGCGACCTGCTGGCGGACGGCGGGCCGATCCCCTCGGTCCGGCTCACCCGGATCTTCCGGCAGGCCCAGCAGTCCGGTGTGGTCACCAACGCCCACCGGATCAACGAGGGCCTGCCCCCGATCACCGACGGCCTGCCGGACTTCTTCCTCTTCGTCGAGGACGACACCGAGCGCGCGGCCGGGCTGGTGGTGGACGTGGTGGCGCGCCGCATCCCGCAGCGGTTCCGGCTCGACCCGCGCCGGGACGTCCAGGTGCTGGCGCCGATGCACCGCGGCCCGGCCGGCGCCGGCAACCTCAACACGCTGCTGCAGGCCGCCGTCACGCCGGGCCGGGAGGGGGTGGCGGAGCGCCGGTTCGGCGGCCGGACGTTCCGGGTCGGCGACAAGGTGACCCAGATCCGGAACAACTACGAGAAGGGGCGGAACGGCGTGTTCAACGGCACGGTCGGCGTGGTGACGACACTGAGCGTGGATGACCAGCGACTCACCGTGCTCACCGACGAGGACGAGGAGGTGCCGTACGACTTCGACGAGCTGGACGAGCTGGCCCACGCGTACGCCGTCACCATCCATCGATCGCAGGGCAGCGAGTACCCGGCGGTAGTGATTCCCGTCACCACCTCGGCCTGGACCATGCTCCAGCGCAACCTGCTCTACACCGCGGTGACCCGGGCCAAGAAGCTGGTCGTACTGGTCGGATCCCGCAAGGCGATCGGCCAGGCGGTGCGTACCGTCAGCGCCGGCCGGCGGCACTCCGGACTGGACCACCGGCTGTCGACGGGATGATCCGCCGACGACCGAATCGGAGCCCGGGTCCGGACAGGGGTATCTTGACGTGAAGAAATTGATGGACCAGCCTAGTCTTGGCTGATCTTGTCCGGTTCCGATCGGTCGAGACGACGGCTTTTGTAGAACACGGCTCTTTCGGGCCACCCCGGGTGCGTGGCGGTCCTCCGGATGGGGGATGGTGGGGAGCGTCAGGACACCTTGGAAGCGGAATCATTTCGTCGGTGAGGAACACGTGAGCGAGAACAGTCAGGACGCTGTAGTACTGCGGTACCAGGGCGGCGAGTACGAGTACCCCGTCGTCGCGAGCACTGCGGGCAACGCCGGCTTCGACATCTCGAAGCTGCTCCCGCAGACCGGCCTGGTCACGTTGGACAACGGCTTCGGCAACACCGCTGCCTACAAGTCCGCGATCACCTTCGTGGACGGCGACAACGGCATCCTGCGCTACCGCGGCTACCCGATCGAGCAACTGGCGGAGCGGGGCAGCTTCATCGAGACCGCCTACCTCCTGATCAACGGCGAGCTGCCGACCCCCGACCAGCTGGCGGAGTTCAGCAACGAGATCACCCAGCACACCCTGCTGCACGAGGACGTCAAGCGGTTCTTCGGCGGTTTCCCGCGGGACGCCCACCCGATGGCGATGCTCTCCTCGGTGGTCGGCGCGCTGTCGACCTTCTACCAGGACAGCCACAACCCGTTCGACGCGGCCCAGCGCCACCTGTCGACCGTCCGGCTGCTGGCCAAGCTCCCGACCATCGCCGCGTACGCGTACAAGAAGTCGGTCGGCCAGCCGTTCGTCTACCCGCGCAACGACCTGAGCTACGTCGAGAACTTCCTGCGGATGACCTTCGCCGTCCCGGCGGCGGACTACGAGCTCAACCCGGTGATCGTCAACGCGCTGGACAAGCTGCTGATCCTGCACGCGGACCACGAGCAGAACTGCTCGACCTCCACCGTGCGCCTGGTCGGCTCCAGCCACGCCAACCAGTTCGCCTCGATCTCGGCCGGCATCTCGGCGCTCTGGGGCCCGCTGCACGGCGGCGCCAACCAGGCCGTGCTGGAGATGCTGGAGCAGATCCAGAAGGACGGCGGTGACGTCGACGCCTTCATCCGCAAGGTGAAGAACCGCGAGGACGGCGTCAAGCTGATGGGCTTCGGCCACCGTGTCTACAAGGCCTTCGACCCGCGCGCCGCGCTGGTCAAGGGCCTGGCGCACGACGTGCTGGCCCAGCTGGGCAAGTCGGACGAGCTGCTGGAGATCGCGCTCAAGCTCGAGGAGCACGCGCTCAACGACGACTTCTTCATCTCCCGCAAGCTGTACCCGAACGTCGACTTCTACACCGGTCTGATCTACCGCGCGATGGGCTTCCCGACCAGCATGTTCACCGTGCTGTTCGCGCTCGGCCGGCTCCCCGGCTGGATCGCCCACTGGCACGAGATGATCAACGACCCGGGCAGCCGGATCGGCCGTCCGCGCCAGATCTACACCGGCACCGCGATCCGCGACTACGTCGCCCTCGACAAGCGCTGAGCCGGCTCGCCAGAGCCGACGGGCCCCGCTGCGTCACGCAGCGGGGCCCGTTCGCGTACGGGTGGCCGGGGCGGCCGGAGAGGGGGGCGGCCGGAAGACGGCCGGAAGAGGAGTGGCGCACGACGCCCAGGGAGTGGGGCGAGGCCGGGAACGGCCGCTCAAAGCGTCCCCGGTCAAGCCGCTCCCCGGCGCCGTGCGCGAGGCCGTCGCGGGCGACGGCCTTCCCGGGGCCCGCCGGAGCCCCATCGGTGGTGACGACCGCAGGTGTGCGGAGCCCCGCGAGGGGGTTCGCCGCACGTTGCCGTTCCGCGGACACCGACCACACTTCACAAGGTAAGACGTATCAGCCCCGGCAAAGTTACGTTTCCACAGTGTGAGTTGGCTCTCGCTACGATCCGTTGACGAACGGTCCTCCCGTCCATATCACACGCTCGCCGCAGCACAGCGTCACCCTCCCCGCAGCAGTGGCAACCCAGCGTGATAGGAATCGTGTCATTCCGGTACGGACAGGGCGGGAGTATGCAGATGGCCAGGAACGTTGTCGTCACCGGCGGGGGCACCGGCATCGGCTTCGAGATCGCCCGGCGCTTCGCCGAGGCGGGCGAGCGGGTGGTGATCGTCGGCCGGCGACGCGCCGTGCTGGACGAGGCCGCAGCGACGCTCGGCCCGACCGTCACCCCCCTGGTCTGCGACCTGGCCGACCCGGACGCGGTGGAGGCGGCCCTGAAGGTGCTGCCGGCCCGGATCGACGTCCTGGTCAACAACGCCGGCAGCCGGGAGACCGGCTTCGGGGCCGGCCCGCACGCCCTGCTGGCCCGCTGGCGCGGTGACTTCGAGCGGAACGTGCTGACCGCGGTGCTGCTCACCGAGTCGGTCCGGGACCGGCTCACCCCCGGTGAGGGCCGGGTGATCACCATCAGCTCGATCGCCGCGCTGCGCGGGGCCGGCTCCTTCGGTGCCTCCAAGGCCTCGCTGCACGCCTGGAACCACTTTCTGGCCGCCCAGCTCGGCCCGTCCGGGATCACCGCCAACATCGTCGCGCCCGGCACGGTCGCCGGGACGGAGTTCTTCGGCCCCCGGCTGGACGACGCGGAGGTCGCCCGGCGGGCGTCCCGCACCCTGCTGGGCCGGATCGGCGAGACCGGCGAGGTGGCGGCGGCGGTCTGCTTCCTGGCCTCCGCCGAGGCCGGCTTCATCACCGGCGAGATCCTGCACTGCAACGGCGGGGAGCTGCTCGGCCGGTAGGCCGATCGGACCTCTCGGCCGAGCTCTCGGGCTCCTCAGGCGCCGAAGCGGCGCAGGCGCAGGCTGTTGGTGACCACGAAGACCGAGGAGAAGGCCATCGTGGCGCCCGCCACCATCGGGTTGAGCAGCCCGGAGGCCGCCAGCGGGATCGCCGCGACGTTGTACGCGAAGGCCCAGAACAGGTTGCCCCTGATGGTGGCCAGGGTCCGCCGGGAGAGCCGGATCGCCTCGACCGCCGAGCGCAGGTCGCCGCGGACCAGGGTCAGGTCGCCGGCCTCGATCGCCGCGTCGGTGCCGGTGCCCATCGCGAGGCCCAGGTCGGCCTGGGCCAGCGCGGCCGCGTCGTTCACCCCGTCGCCGACCATCGCCACCGTGCGGCCCTCGGCCTGCAACCGCCGGACGGTGGCCACCTTCTGCTCGGGCAGCACCTCGGCGATCACGTCCGCCGGCGCGATGCCGACCTCGGCCGCCACGCTCTCGGCGGCCGCCCGGTTGTCGCCGGTCAGCAGCACCGGGTGCAGGCCGAGCGCGCGCAGCTCGTGGACCGCCTCGGCGCTGCCGGGCTTGACGGTGTCGGCGACCACCAGGATCGCCCGGGCCGTGCCGTCCCAGCCGACCGCGACGGCGGTCCGGCCGGCCGCCTCGGCCGCCGCCCTGACCGCGGCCAGGCCGCCGGGCAGCGGCTGCGCCGAGTCCGCCAGCAGCCCGGCCCGGCCGACCAGCACCTCGTGGCCGTCCACCAGGCCGCGCACCCCGCGTCCGGGGAGGCTCTCGAAGCCCTCGACGCCGGGCAGGGCGCCGACCAGCTCGGCGGCGGCGGCGATGGCGGTGCCGATCGGGTGCTCGGAGGCGTGCTCCAGCGCGCCGGCCAGCCGCAGCGCCTGCTCCTCGGTGACGCCCTCGGCGGTGTGCACGGCGGTCAGCGCCATCCGGCCGGTGGTCACCGTGCCGGTCTTGTCCAGCACGACGGTGTCCACCCGCCGGGTGCTCTCCAGCACCTCGGGGCCCTTGATCAGGATGCCCAGCTGGGCGCCACGACCGGTGCCGACCATCAGCGCGGTCGGGGTGGCCAGGCCGAGCGCGCACGGGCAGGCGATGATCAGCACCGCGACGGCGGCGGTGAACGCCTCGGTCGCGCTGCCGGAGAAGCACAGCCAGCCGACCAGGGTGCCCAGCGCGATCAGGATCACCACCGGGACGAAGACCGCGGAGATCCGGTCGGCCAGCCGTTGCGCCGCCGCCTTGCCGTTCTGCGCCTCCTCGACCAGCCTGGCGATCCGGGCCAGTTGGGTGTCCGCGCCGACCCGGCTCGCCTCGACCACCAGCCGGCCGCCGGCGTTGACGGTGGCGCCGGTCACCTGGTCGCCGACCGTGACCTCCACCGGGACCGCCTCGCCGGTCAGCATCGAGGCGTCCACCGCCGAGGCGCCCTCGACCACCACGCCGTCGGTGGCGATCTTCTCGCCGGGACGGACCACGAAGCGGGCGCCGACGGTCAGTTCGGCGACCGGGAGCCGGACCTCGCGGCCGTCCCGCAGCACCGCGACCTCCTTGGCGCCCAGGTCGAGCAGGGCGCGCAGGGCGGCGCCGGCCCGCCGCTTGGAGCGGGCCTCCAGCCAGCGGCCGAGCAGGATCAGGGTGGTGACCCCGGCGGCGGTCTCCAGGTAGAGCGCGGAGGCGGCGTCGCCGCGGCCGACCGTGAGCGAGAACGCGTGCCGCATGCCCGGCCGGCCGGCGTCGCCGAGGAAGAGCGCCCAGAGTGACCAGCCGAAGGCGGCCAGCGTGCCGAGCGAGACCAGGGTGTCCATGGTGGCGGCGCGGTGACGCAGGTTGGTCCAGGCGGCCCGGTGGAACGGCAGGCCGCCGTGCACCACGACCGGCCCGGTCAGCGCGAAGGCCAGCCACTGCCAGTCGGTGAACTGCAGCGCGGGCACCATCGAGAGGAGCACCACGGGCACCGTGAGCGCGGCACTGACCAGGAGTCGTGAGCGCAGCGCGGCGTCGGGTTCGGTGGCCGGCTCGGGCACCGGCTCGGCGGGCGGCGGGGGCAGCTCGGCGGAGTAGCCGAGGCGTTCCACGGTGGCGATCAGGTCGGTGGCCGAGAGGTCCGGGCCGTGGTCGATCCGGGCCTTGCCGGTGGCGAAGTTCACGCTGGCCGTGACGCCGTCCAGCCGGTTGAGCTTCTTCTCGATCCGGGCCGCGCAGGAGGCGCAGGTCATGCCGCCGATCGAGAGTTCCACCCGGTCCTGGAGAGTCGGGCCCGCTATGCCTGGGGTGACGGTGCTCATCAGTTGCGCTCCTTGGTCACAGGGGTCGGGGGCGGGTCGGGCGACCCGCCCCCGCGCCGGGCTCAGGCCGCCCGGCCCACCAGCTCGTAGCCGGCCTCGTCGACGGCCGCGCGGACGGCGTCGTCGTCGAGCGGGCGCTCGGAGGAGACGGTGACCGTGCCGGCCTTGGCGTCCGCGGCGACCTGGAGGACCCCGCTGAGCTCGGAGATCTCGGCGCTCACCGACTTCTCGCAGTGGCCGCAGCTCATGCCGGTGACGGTGTAGACGGTGGTGCTGGACATCGGGCCTCCGAAGGTGAGTGGCGCCGAACGGCGGCGCCTGCGCGGTCGACAACACAATACCCCCTAGGGGTATTCCACAAGGGTGCTGGTTTCCGGAATCGGGACGTGGTTCTGGTCACCAGCCGCTAGCAGACAGTAGTCTCATCTGTATCGTGCGTCAGGCCTGGCGCTCCCGTGCTGCCCGGAACGGGCCAATGATCGCGGAGCGTGATCGGAAACCTCGGATCCGGTGCACGGGCAACCAGGCGGCTTGTCCGTAATGTTCGCCTCGTGTCCCGTCTGCACCGCATCGTCGACGCCCTCGCGCCCGCCCCGACCGGACTGCCCCGCGGACGCCGGCGCCGCGCGCTGCGCGTCGTCGACCTGCGGGACATCTCCTGGCGGCGGGCGGCGCCGGCGCTGCTGGCGACCGTCGGGGTGGTGATCGCCGACCTGTCCACCGGCCACGACCGCTACCTGGCGCCGCTGATGACGGTGGTCCCGCCGGTCGCGGCGCTCACCCTGTCGGCGGCCGGGGTGCTGGCGGTCTGCGCGGTCGGCCTGGCGGCGCTGATCGGGCTCAACCGCCACGACAACGTCACCGCCGTGCACGACGAGCGCTTCCTCTTCGGCTCGGTGATCACCTACGCCGTGTTGACGCTGTTCAGCGCCGTCGTCGCGGAGATCCGGATGCGTCGGGCGGCGGCCTTCGCCGCGGTGAGCTCGGTTGGCGGAGGCGGCCCAGCCGGCGCTGCTGCGTCAGCCGGGCCCGGCGGTCGGCCCGCTGCGGCTCGCGGTGCGCTACGCCTCCGCCGCGGACGAGGCGCGGATCGGCGGCGACCTGTACGCGGCGCTGGACACCCCGCACGGCACCCGGGTGCTGGTCGGCGACGTCCGCGGCAAGGGGCTGGAGGCGGTGCAGACGGCGGCCGTGGTGCTCGGGGCGTTCACCACCGCGCTGTTCGCCGAGTTCCGGGCGCCCGAGGCGGTGCGACTGTTGCACTACGGGCACGTGCCGCCGCTGCGGGTGGCGGCGGACGGCACCGTCACCGTGCTGGTCGCGCCCGACCCCTGGGTGCCGCTCGGGCTGGGCCGGCGGGCGGCGGGGGAGCCGCGGAGCTGGGACCTGCCGTTCGGCGCCAGTGACGTGATGGTGCTCTGCACCGACGGGCTGGTCGAGGCGCGGCACCGGTCGACCGGTCGGTTCTACCCGCTGGAGCGGCGGATCGGGCCGCTGGTGGCGGGAGCCGGCGGGTCGGCCGCCGAGCTGGAGGCGGCGGTCGCCCGGGTCTACGCCGACCTGCTCGCGCACACCGGCGGGGAGCTGAAGGACGACGCGCTGCTGCTGCTGGTCAGCCGAGCGGACTGAGCGGGCCGGGCCTCAGCGGGCGACCTCGGCCAGCGCGCGGAAGATCAGCGCCGTGGAGGTGGCGCCCGGGTCCTGGTGGCCGACGCTGCGCGGGCCGAGGTAGGAGGCGCGGCCCTTGCGGGCCTGCATCGGGATGGTGGCGCGGGCTCCCCGCTCGGCCGCCTCGGCGGCCAGCGCGGCGGCCTCGCGGAGCGTGAAGCCGTCCTCGGCGGCCCGTTCCAGGGCGGCCACCGCGGGTTCGAAGGCGTCCACCATGGTCTTGTCACCGGGGGCGGCACCGCCGAGCTGGCAGAGCTTGGTCAGGCCGGCCCGCAGCGCGCCGGCCAGCCCGTCCAGGTCGGCCGAGGGCACCGGGAGCGCGGCGCCGACGGCGCGCAGTGCGCTGCCGTAGAGCGGGCCGGAGGCGCCGCCGACCTTGGAGAGCAGGGTGGTCCCGGCGGCGCTGAGCACGGCGCCGGCGCTCTGGCCTTCCGGCAGCTTGTCGAGCGCCTCGGTCACGGCGGCGAAGCCGCGGCGCAGGTTGGTGCCGTGGTCGCCGTCGCCGATCGCGGCGTCCAGCTCGCTCAGCTGCTCGTGCTGCCGTTCGACCGCCGCGGCGGCGGCGCGCAGCCAGGCGAGTGCGGTGGCGGTGTCCATCGGGGACCTCCTCGGAGCCGGTGCGGTCAGGGCCGGTGCAGGGCCGGGGTGCTGACCGGCGCGTCCCACAGCTCCAGCAGCTCGGGATCGGCCTTGGTGACGGTGAGCGAGAAGCCGGCCATGTCCAGGCTGGTGACGAAGTTGCCGACCAGGTTGCGGACGATCCGGATGCCGCGTTCGGCGAGCCGGGCGGCCACCTCGCCGTAGACCACGTACAGCTCGATCAGCGGGGTCGCGCCCATGCCGTTGACCAGCACGATGGCCTGGTCGCCGGTGGTCAGGGGGTGGTCGGCGAGCACGGTGTCCACCACCTCGGCGACCAGCTCGTGGACCGGGCGGATCGGCTCGCGGCGGCGACCCGGCTCGCCGTGGATGCCCACCCCGACCTCGATCATGTCCGCTGGCAGGTCGAAGCCGGGCTTGCCGGCCGCCGGGACGGTCGCCGCGCCGAGCGCGACGGCGAAGGAGCGCGAGGCGGCGTTGGCCCGCTCACCGATCGAGGCCACCTCGGCAGCGCTCGCGCCGCGCTCGGCCAGCGCGCCGGTGACCTTCTCCACCACCACCGTCGCCCCGGTGCCACGGCGGCCCGCGGTGTAGGTGGAGTCCTCGACCGCGACGTCGTCGTTGACCAGCACGGTGCGGACCTCGATGCCCTGTTCGGCGGCCAGCTCGCCGGCGATCTCGAAGTTCAGCACGTCGCCGGTGTAGTTCTTCACCACGAAGACCACGCCGGCGCCGCCGTGGGCGGCCCGCGCGGCGGCCAGCAGCTGGTCCGGCACGGGGGAGGTGAAGACCTCGCCGGGGCAGGCCGCGGACAGCATCCCGGGACCGACGAAGCCCACGTGCAGCGGCTCGTGCCCGGAACCGCCACCGGAGATCACCGCGACCTTGCCCGGCTGCGGCCCGCCGGCCCGCAGCACCACCCGGGCCTCCAGATCGACCGCCAACTCGGGGTGGGCGGCGGCGAGTCCGGTCAGGGCGTCGACGAGCACGGTGTCCGGGCTGTTGATGAGCTTCTTCACGCTGCGTCTCCGGTGGGGCGGGCGGACGGGCCTGCCCAGACGCTAACCCACCGGGCTGGCTTTCCGGACGCGTTCACCGGCACGTGGCGTGGCGGGCGGCCCCGACCTGGGCGCCCTAGACTCACTGAACATGACAGCACCGGTGGGAATCGTCCTGGTCTCGCACAGCCCGTTGCTCGCTTCCGGACTGCGCGAGCTGACCGGCCAACTCGGCGGCGGCGGGGTGCCGGTGGCGGTCGCGGCAGGGGACGTCGGGGGTGGGATCGGGACCAGCGCCGAGCTGGTCGCGGCCGCGCTGGAGCAGGTGGACCGGGGGGCCGGGGTGCTGGTGCTCGCCGACCTGGGCAGCGCGGTGCTGACCGCCCGGGCCGTGTTGGCCGACCTCGACCGGCCCGAACTGCTGTTGGCGGACGCGCCGTTCGTGGAGGGTGCGGTGGCCGCGGTGGTCACCGCCTCGACCGGGGCCGAGCTGGCGGAGGTCGCCCGGCAGGCCGAGGAGGCCTGGCAGGCCCGAAAGTTGTGACGCGCGGCCGACAACCCAGCGGTGCGTCAGGTCACTTGGCGTCGGCGTAGCACTCCACCACGGCGGTGCTCAGCGGGAACCGCACCGGGGAGTCGCCGAAGACCAGCCGGCCGGCCTCCACGGCGGACTCGGCGACCGCGCCCGCCACCTCCTCCGCCAGAGCGGCCGGGGTGTGCACCACGACCTCGTCGTGTTGGAAGAAGACCAGGTGTGGCCGGCCGGCGGGGGTGCCGTCCAGTGCGAGCAGCCGCCGGCGCAGCGCGGCGAGCAGCGCCAGCGCCCAGTCGGCCGCGCTGGCCTGGATCACGAAGTTGCGGGTGAACCGGCCGCGGGCGCGGGCCGAGCGACCGGCCGGGTCGGTGCCCTCGGCCCCCGGCCCGGCCGCCTCGGTCAGGTCCAGCCAGGCCGCGGACGGCGGTGGGCAGCTGCGGCCGAGCCGGGAGCGGACGATCCCGCCCTCCTCCCCGGTCCGGGCGGCCGCCTCGACGTACCCCATGGCCTGCGGATAGCGGCGGCGCAGGGTGGCCAGCAGGATGCCGATGTCGCCGCTGGTCTGCCCGTACATCGCGCCGAGCAGCCCGAGCTTGGCCTTCTCCCGGTCGCCCTGGAAGGCGGTGGCGGCCAGCGCCTGGTAGAGGTCGCCGCCGGCCGCCGTGCGGGCCAGCCCCACGTCGCCGGAGAGCGCGGCGAGCACCCGCGGCTCCAGCTGGGCGGCGTCGGCCACCACCAGCCGCCAGCCCGGATCGGCGACCACCGCGCCACGCAGGATCCGTGGGATCTGCAGCGCTCCGCCGCCCCGGCTGGCCCAGCGGCCGGAGACCACGCCGCCGACCACGTACTCAGGCCGGAACCGGCCGCCGTGGACCCAGGCCTCCTGCCAGGCCCAGCCGTGCGCGGCGTGGATCCGGGCCAGCTCCTTGTAGCGGATCACCAGCTCGGCGGCCGGATGGTCGACCTGGCGCAGCTCCCAGGAGCGGGTGGAGGTCAGCGGGATGCCCCGCTCGGCGAAGGCGCGCAGCACCTGGGTGTGCGAGTCGGGGTTGAACGGCCGCCCGCCGAGCGCCTGTTGGAGCTGATCGGCGAGCGCGGCGAGCCGGGTGGGCCGGGCACCGGGGACGCTCGGCCGGGGGCCGAGCAACTCGGCGAGCAGCGCGTCGTGCACCTCGGTGCGCCAGGGCAGGCCGTCGTGCGCCATCTCGGCGGCGGCCAGCGCGCCGGCCGACTCGGCGGCGGCCAGCAGCCGGAAGCGGGACCGCTCGGCCTCGCCCTCGATCGCCCGCAGCCGGCGCTGCTGGTCGGCGTGGACGGCCAGCACGGCGGTCAGCGGGTCGGTGCCGGGCGGCAGCTGCAGCCGGTCAGGGGCGAACAGGGTGTCCTGGTCGTCGGCGGGGCCGGCCTCGGGCAGGTCGTCCGGCACCGGCAGGCCCCGCAGCCGGGCCCAGGCGGCCCCGAGCGAGCGGGGCTGCCCGAAGCGGTCCTCGTGGCCCAGCAGCAGGCCCTCGACCAGCCGCAGGTCGTGGCAGCGGCCGAGCCGGTGCGGCAGCCGGGGCAGCAACGGGACGTACCCGGAGTCGGCGGTGGCCCAGACCCAGCGCGGGTGTTCGGCGGCCTCCAGCTCGGCGACCGCGGCGGCCAGGTCGGTGACGGTGCGCGGGCCGCCGAGCGGGGCGCCGTCCTCGGTGAGACGGTGCAGTCGGCCGCCGGGGCCGTGCGGGTCCGCGACGAGGGCGATCCGGGGTGCCATGGCGGCCTCCTCTCGGGGCAGGTGAGATCGGATGTCAGTGCGACCGTAGCGGGTCGGACCGACAGCGCGCGTCCGGCGCGTCGGGGCACGCTCCCCGCGCCCTTGCGGCCCGGCGGGCGGCGCGTAGGGTCAGCGGAATGACGCAGAACCCGTTTCTGACCCCCAGCCCGCTGCCCTACCAGCTGCCGCCCTTCGCGGAGATCCGCGAGGAGCACTACCGTCCGGCGCTGGAACGGGGCATGGCCGAGCAGCTGGCGGAGATCGCGGCGATCACCGGTGGCGGTGCCCCGCCGACGTTCGAGAACACCCTGGTCGCGCTGGAGCGCACCGGCAGCCTGCTGGAGCGGGTGCTGGTGGTGTTCGACAACCAGAGTTCGGCCTACACCAACCCGGTGGTGCAGGAGCTGGAGGCCGAGTTCCGGCCGCGGCTGGCCGCGCACAGCGACGCGATCCACCTGGACGCCGCGCTCTTCGCCCGGATCGAGGCGGTCCACGCCCGGCGCGACGAGCTGGACCTGGACCCGGAGTCGCGCCGGTTGCTGGAGCGCCGCCACGACCAGTTCGTCCGGGCCGGCGCCCGGCTGTCCGCCGCCGACCAGCAGCGGCTGCGCGAGCTGAACACCGAGATCGCCACGGTCTCCAGCCTCTTCGAGCGGAACATCTTCGAGGCCAACCAGGCCGGCGCCGTGGTGCTCGAGCGGGCCGAGCAGCTGGCCGGGCTGTCGCCCGACGCGATCGCCGCCGCGGCCGAGAACGGTCGGGCGCTCGGCCGGGACGGCACGTACGTGCTGAGCCTGAAGAGCTTCTCCAACCAGAGCGAGCTCGCCTGGCTGACCGACCGCGAGGTGCGCCGCCGGCTGCTGACGGCCTCGCTGGACCGGGCCGCCGGGAGCAACGGCCCGCTGGCCGCCCGGCTGGCCGAGCTGCGAGCCGAGCGGGCCGCGCTGTTCGGGTACCCGAGCCACGCCGCCTACGTGGTGGCCGACCAGACCGCCGGCAGCACCGACGCCGTCGAGCAGCTCTTCGCCCGGCTGATCCCGGCCGCGGTGGCCAACGCCGAGCGGGAGGCCGAGCAGCTGGTCCGGGCCGCCGCGGCGGACGGCGTCGAGGACTTCGCGGCACACGACTGGGCCTACTACGCGGAGCAGGTCCGCAAGGCCGAGTACGACCTGGACACCACCGCGCTGCGGCCGTACCACGAGCTGGAACGGGTGCTGCACGACGGCGTGTTCCGCGCCGCCGGCCTGCTCTACGGGCTGACCTTCCGGGAGCGCGCGGACCTGGTCGGCTTCCACCCCGACACCCGGGTCTTCGAGGTCTTCGAGGCGGACGGCCGCCCGCTCGGCCTCTTCCTGGGCGACTTCCACGCCCGGTCGTCCAAGCGCGGCGGGGCCTGGATGGACGAACTGGTCGGCCAGGCCCACCTGTTCGACCGGCGGCCGGTGGTCTTCAACGTCCTCAACATCGCCAAGCCGGCCCCCGGCGAGCCGGTGCTGCTCACCATGGACGAAGTCCGCACGCTCTTCCACGAGTTCGGGCACGCGCTGCACGGCCTCTGCTCGGACGTGCGCTATCCGATGCTGGCCGGCACCCGGGTGCCGCGCGACTTCGTGGAGTTCCCCTCGCAGGTCAACGAGGTGTGGGCGAGCTGGCCGCAGGTGCGGGCCGAGTACGCCAGGCACCACGTGACCGGGGAGCCGCTGCCGGCCGAGCTGGTCGGGCGGCTGGAGGCGGCGGAGCACTTCGGCCAGGGCTTCCGGACCGTGGAGTACCTGGCGGCGGCCGTGCTGGACTGGGCCTGGCACAGCCTGCCGGCCGGCCAACGGGTCGACGACGCCGAGGAGTTCGAGGCCCAGGTGCTGAAGGAGGCCGGTCTCGCGGTGCCCGGTGTGCCGCCGCGCTACCGGACCGGCTACTTCAACCACGTCTTCGTCGGCGGCTACAGCGCGGGCTACTACGCCTACATCTGGTCGGAGGTGCTGGACGCCGACACCGTGGAGTGGTTCCGCGGCAGCGGGCTCGAACTGCGCGAGAGCGGCGAGCTGTTCCGCCGCGAGCTGCTCTCCCGCGGTGGCAGCGTGCCCGCGCTGGACGCGTTCCGCGCGGTGCTCGGCCGCGACCCCGACCCCGCGCCACTGCTGGCGCGGCGCGGGCTGGCCGGCTGAGCGCCGGTGGTGGTGTGCCGGTGCGCCGCGGGAGTGGGTTCACCCGCGGGGCACCGGCCGATCGGGCGGGCGCCGCCGGGCAGGCCCTAGAAGCCGTCGTTGCCGGCGGGCACGATGGAGAACGCGCCGTTCTGCAGCGGGGTCTCGGTGTACTGGCCGCTGTCGATGGCCTGCGGGTTGGAGTCGTCGAAGACCTGGCCGTTCACGGTGAGGTTGGAGAAGTCCAGCTCGTTGAAGGACGGGTAGCTCTGGCTCGGCGACTCGATGACGGCCTCGGCGCTGACGTTCTGGGCGTCCAGGTACTGCTGGGTGTTCTGGGTCCAACCCTGGGTGGTGTCGGTCAGGGTGAGGGTGTAGTTTCCGCTGCCGTCGGTGGTCACGCTGGCGTTGAAGACGTCACCGGCGTTCACCTGGCCGCCCCAGTACACCGGTGCCGCCGGGTACATCTCGTACCAGCCCGAGTAGACCGGGGAGCCGCTGGAGCAGTCCACCTGGACGCCGGTCTGCTCGACGGTCTGCGAGCCGTAGCCGTCGATGCCGATCCACGGCGCGAACAGGTCGTTGCTGGTGTTGCACTGGACCTGCGGCATGGTCCAGGAGCCCGATATGGACTGGAAGTTGCTGCCCTGGGCGATGTAGCCGCCCCAGTTGCTGCCGCCGTCGAAACGGTGGTGCGACGGGTTGCCGTACCGGAAGTGGCCAGCCGCGGCGTGGGTGGCATTGGGGGTGGCGGCGCTCGCGGGGGCGGCGAGGGCGAAGCCGGAGACGGTGAGCAGCGCGGCGAGTGCGGCCGGGCCGGCCTTGGCGCGAAACGTGGACATGGGGGACTCCTTGGGGCGGGCGCGGCTTGGGGGCGCACCCGATGGGGGAGCGCGCCGCCGGGTGGGGCCGACGGCGCGCGGGAGTGATGCGGCTCAGCGTGCGGTCGGCGGCCGACCCGCAGGAAGGTGGGGGAACGGGCCGGAACGCGACATGGCGGAAACATGTCATTTCGTCAATCCCTTGATTTCCGCCCGACGGTGCACCACAGTCGGGCGGAACGACGCTGGACAGGGGAGGTGCGGTGTGCCCGAACAGCGGACCGGGCGGTTCGGCGGACTGGGCCTGACCGCCGACCAGGAACTGCTTTACCTCCATCTGCTGAGCGCGCCGAGCGGCACCGCGCAGCAGCTGGGCGCGGCGCTCGGGGTCGGCACCGACCGCGCGGTCACCGCGCTGGAGGGGCTGGCCGACTGCGGGCTGCTCGAACGGCCGGGCACGGCCGGCCCGGTGTGGAGCGTCGCGGCCCCCGACGTCGCGCTGGAGGAGCTGCTGCTGCGGCGCGAGGTCGAACTGCGCCGCACCCGTGGCCGGATCAACGAGCTGATGCGCAACTACCGCAGCTCCCGGCCGGCCTCCTCGGCGGGCGAGCTGGTCGAGGTGATCACCGGCCGGGACTCCGTCGCCGAACTCTGGCGGACCCTCCAGCTCGGCGTCCGGACCCAGCTGCGGATACTCGACAAGCCGCCGTACATCCGGCGCTCGGACCCGGAGTTGGAGCTCGGCGCGCTGGCCCGCGGGGTGCAGATACGGGCGGTCTACGAGAGCCGGGTGTTGCGCGAACCCGAGCGGATGACCGAGATCCGGACCTTCACCGAGGCCGGCGAGCAGGCCCGGGTGCTGCCCGAACTGCCGCTCAAGCTGGCGGTGGTGGACGACCGGTGGGCGCTGCTGCCGGTCAGCGCCGGCACCGAGCTGCAGAGCGTGTTGCTGGTCCGGCCGTCCTCGCTGCTGGCGGCGCTGACCGGGCTGTTCGAGCTTTACTGGTCACGGGCGATGCGGTTGCCCGCGCCCGACTCGGCGCAGCCCCCGCAGGACCGGCACGGCCAGCTGCTGGCACTGCTGGCCGCCGGGCTGACCGACGAGAGCATCGCCCGGCAGCTGGGAGTCTCCACCCGGACCGTGCAGCGCTGGGTGCGGGAGCTGATGGACCGCTTCGGCGCGCGGACCCGGTTCCAGGCCGGCATCCAGGCGGCCCGGGCGGACCTGCTCTGACCGGCCGGCGACGGTCAGCCGGTGACGGTCAGGACGGCGGTGGTGCCCGGGCGGGCGAACGGCAGCAGCACCCGGGCCCGGCCCGGGCGGCCGGCGGTGACGACGGCCGGCCCCGCGCCGCGCACGGTGATCCGGGCACCGGGTGGGACGGCCAGCTCGGTCCAACCGCCCGGTCCGGTGCTGAACTCCAGGGTGTAGCGGGCGCCGTCCCAGGACTCGCGGCGCGGCAGCCCGGCCACCGCGGGGGCGTACGGCGCGAACACCGGGCCGTCCCCGGGCGCGGGCCGGCCGTCCGGGCCGAGCGCGCAGTAGCCGCCGGTGCCCCGGCACCAGTACCAGAGCGCCCAGCCGGTCGCGAAGCCCGCCAGCGCGGCGACCTGCCGGCGGACCAGCTCGGCGTTGCCCGGGGTCGCGGCCTGCGGCGGACCCCACTCGCCGACCAGCACCGGCAGCCGGTGGGCCCGCGGGTAGCCGGTGATGGCCGCGGTGTAGGCCTGGATGAAGCCGTCGGCGGGGTTCCAGTCGGTGCCGCCCTCGACCGCGGTGTCGTAGAAGTGCGGGGCGTAGCCGATCCGGGCCGCGCCGGGCCGCGGGTCGGTGAAGCCGGGCAGCTGGGTCGGTACCCCCTCGCCGACCAGCACGGTGGGCTCGACGAAGAGCCAAGCACGGTCGTCCACCGCGCGGATGGCGCCGATCAGCCGCCGGTACATGGCCGCCAGCCGGCCCTGCTCCAGCGCCGCCGCGGAGGCCACCTGGACCGCCGGGTCGGTCGGGTCGCCGTCGAACGGTCCGGACGGCTCGTTGAACAGGTCGTAGCCCAACAGCGAGGCGTGACCGCGTAGTTCGCCGGCAACATGGGTGTAGAAGTCCTGCTGCCAGCGGCGCAGGTCGGGGTCGTCGTACAGGTGCCGGAAGGCGGCCTGCACGGACGGCTCGAAGTAGCCGGCGAACCAGTCGCCGGGAACCGGGGTGAACGGCAGCCCGTCGTCCCGGGTCGCCCAGGGCGGGATGCCGTCCTGACCGCCGCCGAACTCCGGTCCGTAGACGTCCTGGTGGAAGTCGATCAGGGCGAGCAGGCCGTCCTGGTCGGCCCAGTCGAGGAGTTGCCGCAGCTTGCCGAACTCGGCCTGGTCGTAGCGGCCTTGAGCCGGTTCGAGGCGGTCCCAGGAGATCGCCACCCGGATCAGGTTGAAGCCGTGGTCGGCGATCGCGCGCAGGTCGGCCCGGGTGGTCTCGTCGTACTTGTCCAGGTCGAAGCCGCGCAGCAGCTCGGTCCGGCCGGCGGAGTCGGTGAACAGCGTCCGGCCGTCCGGCGTGGTGGTGCCCCCGGTCGGGAAGTCGGGCTGCGCAA
Organism: Kitasatospora sp. NPDC024654; assembly: GCF_055559155.1. Classification (NCBI taxonomy): domain Bacteria; kingdom Bacillati; phylum Actinomycetota; class Actinomycetes; order Kitasatosporales; family Streptomycetaceae; genus Kitasatospora; species Kitasatospora sp. NPDC024654. The sequence continues at coordinate 9,958 of NZ_JBVHLF010000080.1, read as the reverse complement.
GGGCGAGTCGGGTGGCCGGGACGGCGGGTGCCGGCGCCGGCGCGGCGGCGACACAGAGCGCGGCGGCGAGCGCCAGCGACACGGCGGCAGCGGTACGGCGGACGCGCACGGACACCTCGCACGGGCACGGCGGAGCCGGGCCAGGCGCCCGGCGGTGGGTGGCGCGGGCCGATCCTGCCGGATGGCGCGATGGCGCACAAGGGCGCGGGCGCAAGGGAGTTGGGGCCCGCCTCAGGCTCGGTCCGCCGAGGGCAGCGGCGCCGGAGCCAGTGGTGCGACGGCCAGCGGTGGCACGGGCAGCGGTGCGGCGGCCGCCAGTCGGCCCCAGAGCAGGTCGGCCAGTGCCTGCACCATCCGGGCCCGCGGGCAGGGCCGCTGCTCCAGCCACCAGTCCCCGGCCGCCAGTACCATGCCGGTGATCGCCCGCCCCCAGGCCTCGGCGAGCAGTGGTCCGTCCGGTCCGAGATCGACCTGGGCGGTCACCGCGCGGGTGATCTCCTCGGCGATCTGCCGCAGTGCGGGCGCCAGTGCGTTGCCCACCTCCTGGGGATCGCCCGCCTCCGGGTGGGTGAGCAGCCGGTAGACCTGCGGGCGGGCCTCGATGCCGGCCAGGTAGGTGTCCAGCACGTGCTCCACCCGCTCGCGCCGCTCCAGCGGCTCGGCGAGCGCGGCCCGCACGGCGGCCAGCAGTCCGGCGGTGTGGCGCTCGGTCAGCGCCTGGAACAGGCCGCCGCGGTCGCCGAAGTGCCGGTAGAGGATCGGCTTGGTGATACCGGCCTCGGCGGCGATCGCGTTCATGCTCGCGCCCGGTCCGTCCCGCCGGACCACCCGGTCGGCGGCGTTGAGCAGCTGCTCCCTGCGCGGTTCCTCCAGGGCTGCCACCGGCCCCTCCGTCTCCTCCTGCGCCTTGCCGTGCGCTCGTTGACATCCGTTACCTATCAGTAGCAGACTCCCTCGATGTTACCCCCGGTAACACCCGGGCGGCGTGGCCTGGCCCCGCCCGGCCGTCACCCCTGGAGGAGAACCATGAGTCCCTTCTCGATGGAGCTCGGCGAGGACCAACTCGCCGTGCGGGACTGGCTGCACGGCTTCGCGGCCGACGTGATGCGCCCGGCCGCCGCGGAGTGGGACGAGCGTGAGGAGACCCCCTGGCCGATCATCCAGGAGGCCGCCAAGATCGGCATCTACTCGCTGGACTTCTACGCCCAGCAGTACTTCGACCCCTCCGGCGTCGGCATCCCGGTCGCCATGGAGGAGCTGTTCTGGGGCGACGCCGGCCTCGGCCTCTCCATCGTCGGCACCACGCTGGCCGCCGTCGCGGTGCTGGCCAACGGCACCGACGAGCAGATCGGCACTTGGGCACCGCAGATGTTCGGCACCCCGGACGACGTCAAGGTCGCCGCGTTCTGCTCCTCCGAGCCGGACGCCGGCTCGGACGTCTCGGCGCTGCGCACCCGCGCGGTGTACGACCGGGCGAAGGACGAGTGGGTGCTGAACGGCACCAAGACCTGGGCCACCAACGGCGGGATCGCCGCGGTGCACGTGGTGGTGGCCACCGTGGACCCGGCGCTCGGGGCCCGCGGCCAGGCCTCCTTCGTGGTCCCGCCGGGCACCGCCGGGCTCTCCCAGGGACAGAAGTTCAAGAAGCACGGGATCCGCGCCTCGCACACCGCCGAGGTGGTGCTGGACGACGTCCGGGTGCCCGGGCACTGCCTGCTCGGCGGCAAGGAGAAGCTCGACGAGCGGCTCGCCCGGGCCCGCGAGCGGGCGGCGGGGACGGCGGCCGGCCGTGGCTCGGGCGGGGGTGCTCCGGGCCGGAACGCGGCGATGGCCACCTTCGAGGCCTCCCGGCCGGCCGTCGGCGCGCAGGCGGTCGGGATCGCCCGGGCCGCCTACGAGGTCGCGCTCGACTACGCCCGCACCCGGGTGCAGTTCGGCCGGCCGATCATCGACAACCAGGGCGTCGCCTTCACCCTGGCCGACATGCGGACCCGGATCGACGCCGCCCGGTTGCTGGTCTGGCGGGCCTCCTGGATGGCCGCCAACCAGCAGCCGTTCACCGCGGCCGAGGGATCGATGTCCAAGCTCTACGCGGGCGAGACCGCCAAGTGGGTCACCTCGCAGGCGATGCAGCTGCTCGGTGGCAACGGGTTCACCCGGGAGTACCCGGTGGAGCGGATGCACCGGGACAGCGCGATCTACACCATCTTCGAGGGGACCAGCGAGATCCAGCGGCTGGTCATCGCGCGGACCATCTCGGGGCTGCCGATCCGCTGAGGCGCCGTCATCGGGGCTCAGAACCGCGGCTCGCGGCGCTCCAGGAAGGCGGCCAGTCCCTCCCGGACGTCCGGCGCCTCGCGCGACCGGTGTTCCCAGGGCGCCAGCGCGGCGGCCGGGTCCTCGGCGGCCAGTGCCGCCTTGGCCGCACCGATGGTCTGCGGTGAGCGCCGGGCCAGCAGCCGGGCGAACTCCAGGGCCCGGGCGTCGAGTTCGTCGTCCGGGTGGACCTCGTCCAGCAGGCCGAACAGCTCGGCCCGTCGGGCCGGCACCAACTCGCCCGAGAACAGCAGGTACTTGGCCCGGGCCGGACCGACCAGCCGGGCCAACCGGGCGGTCGGCACGGCCGGGTAGACCACGCCGAGCTTGGCCGGGGTGATCCCCAGCCGGGCGTCCTCGGCGCCGAACCGCAGGTCGCAGGCGGCCGCCAACTGGCAGCCGCCGCCCACGCAGGCGCCGTGCAGCACCGCGAGGGTCGGGTGCGGGAAGCCGGCCAGTGCCTCCTCGGCGGCGACGTTCTGGGCGTGGTAGGCATCGGCGGCGGCCGGGTCGGCGTAGACCGTGGACAGCTCGGCGATGTCGGCGCCGGCGCTGAAGGTACCCGCCGCGCCGGTGAGCAGCAGCGCGCGGACGCCGGGCTGGTCAGCCAGCCGGGCCAGCACGGCGGGCAGCCGGCGCCACATCTCCAACGTGACGGCGTTGCGCCGCTCCGGCCGGTCCAGCAGCAGGACGGCGACCCCGTCGGCGGGGTCCGGGTCGGGGGCGTACAGCCGCAGGCCGGTGGTGCCGGTGGGCAGTTCGGTGCGGTCGGCGAGCAGGATCTGGTCCGTCATGGGCCCACTCTCGCAGGCCGGCCCGGCGCGCTGGACGGCGGCGTCCCGCAGTGGCGGAGCACCGTGGTTGAATGCCCGGGACGCGAGGATCCGGCCGAGGAGTGACATGGCTGACGACCGGCGGGAGCCCCTGCTCCCGCGCGAGCAGTGGCTGGCCTCGCTGCCGCGCTCCTACACCGCCGCCGCGGCACTGCTCACCGACGAGGCCGGCCGGGTGCTGGTGGTGAAGCCCACCTACCGTCCCGGCTGGCAGTTCGCCGGCGGCACGATCGACCCGGGTGAGGACGCCCGGCAGTGCGCCCGGCGCGAACTGCTGGAGGAGACCGGCCTGGACCGCGAGCCGGGCCGGCTGCTGGTGGTCTCCTGGACCCACCCGTCCGAGCGGCTCGACCATCCCGCGGTGCACTTCATCTTCGACGCGGGCACGGTCCCGGCCGGTACCGGGATCACGCTGCAGGCGGCCGAGTTGGCGGAGTACCGCTGGGCCCCGGTCGACGAGGCGCTGGCGCTGCTCGGCGAGCCGCGCGCCGAACGGCTGGCGGCGGCGCTGGCCGCGCGGGTGGACGGCGAGGTGCGGATCGTCGCGGGGACGGTCACCGGCATCTGACGGCCGCCCTGACGGCGGCGCGCCGTGCCGATCGCGCGGACGCCGGTGGCGGGGAACACGGAGTCGGAGGAGGCGTGCGGCCCGGCCGGGTAGGAGCCACTGGTCCGCCTGGCGCCGCTGCCACCACCGAGCCCGTACCTCGCCACTGGCGACGGACGCGAGCCGGCCAGCTCCCGCACGGCCATGCGGTTGGTTCTGGGGCGCCCGGAAAGTCCCGCCGGCCACACCCCGGGCCGGTGCTGCCATCTTGATGCCATCGGCATCGGTACCGGCTTTCGGAAGCTGTGGTCATGCAGGCGCTCCCCACCGGCAGCAGCACCACGCGTCCACCGCGGCAGGCCGGACCCGGCAGGCGACCGGAGCCGGCCCGGGAGGCCCCCGCCGAGCCCGGCGCCGGTGGACCTGGGCGCTGACCGGAGCGCTCTTCCTCGTCTACACGACGCTGTCCGTGCGGATCCACGAGTGGATGCTGTCCAACAGCTACGACCTGGGAGTCTTCGAGCAGGTGATCCGTTCCCGCACGGACGGACACCTGCCGGTCTCGGAGTTGAGGGCGCCCCGCTTCCCCGTGCTGGGGGACCACTTCTCGCCGGTGCCGGCCCTGGTGGCCCCGTTCCACCTGCTCTGGCGCTCGCCGGTGGCCCTGCTCGTGGTGCAGGCGGCGCTGGTCACGGCGAGCACGCCCCCGCTGGTAGTCGGCCCCTGCCGCGGGCGTGGCGGATGTCCAGCGTCCGGTTGTGGCCGAAGTTCACCCGGGGCTCCTCGTGCAGCTCGCCCGGAACACCCGCCAGCGCACGCCGGATCAGCCCTGGGTCCCGTCGCTCGAACCGGTGTCGGAGATCACCCAGGTGTCCACGAGACCGCGCACCGAGGCCAGGCAGCGCTCGACGACCTCCGCCTCGTCCTTGACGATCACGCACAGGCGGACGGTGGGCTTCCGGGAGCCGGAACCGGAAGCACTGGCAAGGGAATTGTTGGATGATGCCACAACGACCTCTCGGGGTAGGGGCTGTGTTCTGACCAGGGAGGTTGGTGACAGGACTCGCGCGGTGGCGATCCCGGGACGAGTGAGGGCCTTCTGGCCCGGTGTGGGTCAGGACATCCGCACCGGCACCCAGCAAGGCCCTCGTGCCGCGTCGCAACGCACCGCCGTCGAGGAATCAGGACGACCTGGCTGATCCGGACCGTGACCCTGCCATCCGGCCGCCGCGTGAACGCGACCGGCTGGTCGTGGGCATGCGTGCGGCGCCACTGCTCCGTCCGGTACGCCCGGACGGCAGGCTTGCCCCGCAGCTCGCTCGAGCCGTCCGGCCGGTCGACGGCGTCGCTGACGCGAGCGAGCAGGCCGTCGACGTCCTGCCCGGTGCAGGCCGGGCAGGCCCCCGACAGCAGTTCTTCCCCGGCACTCACGACGGCCTCCCGGCCCTCGGACCGCCGCCCGGCTCGTCCGCCGCTGCCGTCACAGGCTCAGCAGCAGGTCCCGGACCGCTGCGGGCCGGGACAGGAACGGGTGGTGGCCGGTGTCGAGCTCGACGACGCTGCCGGCCCGGCGGGCGAACTCGCGCTGCAACCGCGGCGGGGTGCCGGCTTCCGCGGTGACGACACCGCCGTAGCTGTGGGCGACCACGACGGTCGGCTCGTCGCCGGCCAGCAGCACCTGCCGCACCGCGGCGACATCCTCGGGCAGCCCCGGACCGCCGACGCCGCCGGGCGGGCCCGCCTCGCCGCAGCTCGGCAGCGCCGGGGCCACGCTCGGCACCCCCCACTCCTGCAGCAGCTCGGCGGTGCGGTGCCACCACCACGACCCGTCCCGCACGCACGCCCCGTGCACAAACACGACTCTCATCGCCACCTCCGACCGCACCGGCATCCCCTGGCACCACCTCCCACACGACTACCCGCCGTGGGAGGCCACCTACGCCTACTTCGCCCGTTGGCGGCGCGACGGCGTGTTGGAGCGGCTCAACGGCCCGTTGCGACGGCTGGTCCGCACCGCCGGAGGCCGCCGACACCGCCCGGACGACAGCCCCCTGTCCGGCGAGCCACTCTGCGGACGGGGGCGTGTGCGACCGGGTGATGACGGTCATCCCAGCCGAGGACGGCACGGCCGCGGCGTCGTCCACGCGGAGTCGCATCCGCCGGATCCTCAGCAACGCGCTCGACTACGCGGTCCGCCGCAAGGTGCTCGCGGCCAACCCGATTCGCAGTGGTGATGCCCTGTCGACGCCACCGGTCAAGACGTCCGGCGGGGTGGACGAGCGATGGCCGCTCAGCTCCTCGGCGACCGCCGGCACCTGAGGGGGCGGGCGGAGACGGAGACGCGACCGGCGCCGTGCTCGCCCTTGCCGAGCGGGATCCCGTGCCAGCACGTCGCGGACGAGGTGAAGCCCGGGGTCCGCTGTGGGGCGGAGGGGGTTGGCGGGCTCGGCGTACCACCGGGCCCGGCGCGCGACTCGGCGGGAGGCCGCGACCAGGGAGGAGGCCGCCTCGCCGATGGGCACCGCGCGTGTGACCTCCGTCACACGAGGCTGGCGGAGTGGCTCAACTCCGGCGTTCCGCCCGCCCGGGCGGCCTCCTGGGCGGGCGGTGGCGGTCCTTCCGCGGGTCCACGCCGGCTGCGGCACGGGACAGGAAGAGGAGTGCCGAAGCCGCGTTCGCCGGGGTTGCGGGGGCTCCGAGGCCCTCGCAACCCGGGCGAACTTCGACGCAGTCAGCCGAAAACCGCCGCCGTCGACCGGAGACGGCCGGCCGGACAGACCTGACGGCGCTCCTGTCAAGTCGGTACTGCGGTGCTGAGGTTACCCGCTCTGACCTGCGAAAACGGCCCGCCGATCCGGGGTGGATCGGCGGGCCGTGCTGGTGCCCCCGGCAGGACTCGAACCTGCGGCCAAGTGCTTAGAAGGCACCTGCTCTATCCGCTGAGCTACGGGGGCGGGGCGGGCGTGCGGCCCGGGTGGCGGGCGGGGCCCGAAGGCTTCCGGTGCCTATTCCCTTGGGTGGGGGTTGATGAAGCCCTCGCCCTGTCGGGGACAGGATAAGGGGGACAGCAGCTTCGGTTGGCTTTCTACTGGTCGGGCGGGTGTGTCGGCCTCGCGAGAGCGGTCTGATAATCGCAGGTGGAGGCTCCCGGTGCAGCGTTGCGGCCTCTCCTGGGGCCGGACGTTGTGCAGTCGTTACGACGCTGTCTCCTCACCCGTTATGGATGCGCTGTGATGGTTGCTGGGTGTGCAGGGAACGTAACGGTTGAGAAGCGGCGGCGGGGCGGGGATTTCGCTTCGTTGGGTTGGATGACGTGCACAGAACGTCCTTGTGGTGGCCTGCGTGGGGCATGGTGACTGGGCTGTGGACCTTGGCTTGTCATGGACGCAGAATGTCGACGTGACTCGGATATGCGATAGTACTTTCAGGAAAAGGCAAAGTTATCCACATACGGGAGTTATCCACAGAAATTCAAAGGCGCTGGAACCGCTTCTCGTGATGGCGGATCCTCGATTCCGGGCCGGTCGAATCCGGTGGTGTGCGAGGAATCGTGGGGTCATGTCATGAACGAGACGCTGGTGACGATGGTCGGAAATGTCGCTTCGACGGTCAGCTATGTGCAGACGGCCGGCGGGGTGCCGATGGCGAACTTCCGGTTGGCCTCTACCGAGCGGCGGTACGACCGGAGTCGTGGCGACTGGGTGGACGGGGAGACGACGTGGGTCTCGGTGGTCGCCTGGCGGTGGTTGGCCGCCAATGTGGTCAGTTCGCTGAACAAGGGTGACCCGGTGGTGGTGAGTGGCCGACTGAGGGTCAGGGAGTGGGAGGACGGCGGGAAGCGGAGGTCGGCCGTCGAGATCGACGCCCGGGTGGTGGGGCACGACCTGGGGCGGGGCACATCGGCGTTCCGCTGGGCGGTGCAGGGGCGGTCGGAGTTGGTGGCGGCGCGGATGGGTGGGCCGGGGGCGGGCCCGGCGGGTCCCGGTGGCGAGGGGCTGCCGCGGGGTGGTCGGGACGCCGGGGGCGAGGGGGAGTTGGTCCAGGGCGGGACCGGGCTGGTGGGGGAGGCGGTGCCGGAGTGGATCGTGGCGGCGGTGCGGGCGCGACGGGCTGCGGAGATGGTGCGGGTGGCGGGAGTTGCGGAGGGAGCCGCGGAGGGGGTCGAGGTGGCGGGCGGGGCTGGCTCGGTGTCCTCCGGGGCCGGGGAGACGGGTGTGGTCGCTGGTGCTGGTGGAGCTGAGCCGAGTGGGGTGGGTGAGTTGGCGGACGGTGCGTCAACCGAGCCAGCCGTGGCGGCGGGTGGTCGGGCGCGAGGGGTGCGGTCCGCGCGGCGGCGGGTTGACGGATCCTCGGGGGCTCGGGCGGGCGGAGGCGGAACGGTCTCTGGTTGAGCAAAATTTGAGCATTGAACGACTCTCAGAGTCACTTCTTGCCCGGGTGGGTGGCAATGCGCCCCAGAGAGTCGACAAAGTGATGAATGCCTGTTGGGAGGTCGGTCTGGGGCGCCCGTCGCGAGCTTGATAACAATTCCGATACGGAACCGCGTTCTGATGGTGTGGAGGTTTGCGGATCTTCCGCAATCAATAGGATGCGTCTGGTTCACACAAGTGCGGTCGCGCCACAGAGAGCGTGACATTGCACGGCGGGCCGTCATGGGCGCGGCCCTGCTCGGAGGGGTCATTCATGTACCACAAGAACGCGCGGGGTATCTCCCGCATAGCTACTGTCATGCTCGCGTCGAGCATGCTGGTCGGCGGCGGGTTCACGCTGGCGGGGGCGGCCTTCGCGGACGGCGGCAACGGCGGTGGCAGCGGTTCGGGTGCGACCGCAACGCTGATGCCGAACCTGCTGGTCGGCGGCCCGGTCACCATCAACGGGGACGACCGGCCCCTGGACGGTGGCCTGATCGGCCTCAAGATGGCCGACGGCACGGTCCTGAAGACCTACTGCATTGACCTCGGCACCGAGACCCAGGATGACGCCAAGTACCAGGAGAGCCCCTGGTCGGCGACCTCTCTCGCGAACAACCCCGACAAGGGCAAGATCAACTGGATCCTGCAGAACTCGTTCCCGCAGGACGACAAGCTCAGCGACCTGGCGGCCAAGGCCGGCGTCAGCAACCTGAACGAGCGGCAGGCGGCGGAGGGCACCCAGGCGGCGATCTGGCACTTCTCCGACCACGTGGACGCCGTGCCGGTCGACGGTGCCGCGCAGAAGCTGACCACCTACCTCATCAACAACGCCGCCGACGTCCAGGAGCCGAGCCCCTCGCTCACCCTGACGCCGTCGTCGGTGTCCGGCAAGAGCGGTGCGCTGCTCGGCCCGATCACCGTCAGCACCACCGGTAGCTCGGTCAGCGCGTCGCTCGACGCCAAGTCCGCCGCGGCCGGCGTCGTCCTGACCGACAAGAGCGGCACCGTCCTCACGGACCAGAGCGGCAAGCTGCTCACCGGTGCCACCAACAACGAGCAGCTCTACGTGAAGGCCCCGGCCGGTGCGGACGCCGGCCAGGCCACCATCACGGCCAACGCCAGCGCCGCCGTCCAGGTCGGCCGGGCCTTCATGGGCTACAGCCCGAACGGCACCCGCAGCCAGACCCTGATCCTGGCCGGCACCACCACCGACACGGTCTCCGCCACCGCCGGTGCCAGCTGGGCACCGTCCGGCCCGATCCCGGCGATCTCCGCCGCGGTGGTCTGCTCGCAGAACGCCGTCGTGGTCACGGCCACCAACAACGGTGACCAGAACTACACCTTCACCCTCTCCGGCACCGGTGGCGGCAAGAGCGTCACGGTGAAGCCCGGCCAGACCCAGAGCATCCCGGTCCCGGTCGCCCAGGGCCAGTCCTACGACATCAAGGTCGCCGGGGTGAACGGCCAGAACCAGGAGTTCAAGGGCATCCTCGACTGCCACGTCGCCGGCACCACCGGCGGTGGCACCGGCGCCTCGGCCAGCCCGAGCACCTCGGCGTCCGCGCCGGGCACCACCCCGAGCACCTCGGCCAGCCCGACCCCGGCCGGTGCCGGCAGCACCGGTGGCACCCTCGCCTTCACCGGTGGCGGCAGCTCGGCCCCGCTGCTCGCCGGTATCGCCGGCGTGCTGGTGGTCGCCGGTGGTGGCGCGGTGTTCGCGATGCGCCGTCGTGGTCGCCACAGCCGGACCGCTGCCTGAGCTTGCGATTTTAGGGCGCAGAGATCGTTTAGGTCTGGGTTCTGCTGTTCTCCGGACATGGGAGCGGCCTTCGGGTGACGCTGGGTTCTCG